>JADLHG010000036.1 GCA_020848905.1 Deltaproteobacteria bacterium | reverse complement strand
GCCGCGATCCATCCCGGCAGGCTGTGTCGCGCCTGCGCTCCGGTGCTCACAGCGCCACAAGGCTGCTCCGCTCCGGTGCTCGGCGCTCCTTGCCTGCCGGGCGCCTCGCGGCCAATGCGACCATGTTGCGTCGCGCCCTCGCAGGTGCGCCCGCTCTCGCTCCGCCCTTCTGGGGTCCTCTACACAGACCGCGCGAACTGCCCCACGCCCTCGCCGAGGCTGGCGCGGGTCTCGGGGTCGCTCCGGAGCTGGAGCTCGGTCGTGCTCCCGGGCGCCCACTGCCAGCGCGTGAAGTCCACCTCCTCGCCCGTCTCGTTCCAGCGGTAGCGCAGCGTGAAGGAGCGATAGATCTCCCGCTGCGCCTCGGAGAGCACCTCGAGCTCCTCGGCGCGGGCGAGCACGCCGTCGTAGATCTTGGCCGTGGCGGCGTCCACGAGCCCTCGCGTCGGGCCTTCTACCCCGTAGACGAACTCGTAGGGGATCGCGCCCAGGTGCTCGATCCGCTCGGCCTTGTAGTAGCGCTCCACGATCGCCGCCGCCTCGGCCACCAGCTCGGGGGGCGGGGTGTAGGCCTCCTCGAGCGCCGCCAGGTCCGTGGCCTGCAGCGTGAGCTGCCCGCGAAGCCCGAGGTGCGCCGCCCGCACCGCGCGCCGCCGCCGCGGCCCATCGGCCGGCTCCGGGTCGATCCCCTGCAGCGCATCCAGCTCGAGCGCGGTCGCGATCGCCACCACCGCTCCGGAGGTCTCCCATTGGTCCGCCGGCCCGAGGCTGTGGATGAGCCCCGTCACCTGCCGGCAACGCAAGGCCCAGCCGAAAACCCCCTCGAGCTCCTCGGGGCGCGTGAGCGAGAGCAGGATCGCGCCGTCGGCAAAGACCTCCGCCGCCGCTCGCAACCGCTCCTCCGTAATCGGGGCCCCGCCCGGACGTGCCTCGAGCACCAGGGTGCGCGAGAGCTGTCGCGCGAGGCCGAGCGCCCCGTGCGACGCGTCCGGGCTCAGCACGACCGAGGCCCCCTCCCCCACCGCCCGGAGTCGCGCGCGCATCTCGTCGTCCGGCGCCGTCTCACCCCGCAGGTCGAGCTGCAGCCCGCGAGCCGTGGGCCACGCCTTCGCCGGCCCGCCGACGCGCAGCGTGGCCCGCCGGTCCGCGAGTCGCTCCCTTGGTGCCGGCAACGTCCCCGGCACGAGCGGCAGCCCCTGCCCCGCGAGCCGCGAGAGCTCCTCCATCGAGAAGGGCCCCTCCGCGAACTGCGCCGCCCCCGCGTGCCGGCGCACCTTCAGCCGCGGCGCGGGGAAGGTCACCTGCCGGATCCCCGCAATGTGGTCGAGGTGGATCGACCACTTGCCGTCGAAGCCCATGACCACCGAGCGCTCCGCGTCGGCCTTGGCCCACTCGGCCGAGATGGCCGGCGTGATGGCGTCGATGGCGATCTGCCCGTTCGCGTGCGCCGCGCGCACCGTGGCCACCTTCGCGTAGCGCTGGTAGTCGAACTGCGCGTTCTGGTCCCAGCCCCTCGTCGCGGCCACGTAGTCCACGTGGCCGTAGACGAGCGCGATGGTGCGCGGGCTCGCCGCCGCGATAGCGTCGATCTGCGCCACGGCCAGCGGGTGCTCGATGAGGAGCTCCAGCTTCAGCCGCCCCACCTCGATCCCCCGCTCCAGCTCGATCGCCGTCAGCACGCGGTCGATGGCCACGATCTCGTCGGGGGTGCGCGACTTCGGGATCGTGAGCGCGTCCAGCTTCTCTCCGACGAGGCGCACCACCTCCAGGTAGTCCGCCGCCGCCGCGTCGGTGCGCACGTTGTTCGGTCGGAGCTTCAGCACCTTGCCCCCGAAGTCCAGGTGCCCGACCGACTCCACGAGCGCCCGCCGCGTCCCCGCGCTGCCGAGGTAGGCCTTGAGGAGCCTCTGCGTCGGCCGCTTCATCGCCTCGCGCAGCTCCTCCGCGCCGCGCTTGCGAAACTCGAGCCGCTCGACGAGGGTCTCGAGGTCCACCACCGCCGGGTCGAGCAGCGCCTGCGAGAGATTCGGTTGCTTGAGCCGCGACCGCGCCATCTGGAGCGCGGAGACGAGCGCCTTCTTCACGGCCGGCGAATCCCTCCGCACGCGCCGGATCAGCTCCACCGCGCGCGGACGCGCCTCCCGCCGCATGGTGGGAGAGACCGCATCCTCGAGGTCCATCAGCGCCGCGTTCACCGCCGGGTCGGCGGCGCTGTTCTCGGCGTCGCGCGGCCGCGTCACCGGAAAGACGTTGATGATCTTCTGCTGCAGGAGCTTGCGCGAGAGCGTCTCGTCGGCCGAGAGCTCCGCCTCCGCGTCGTCGGCGAGCGGCGCTTCCGCCTTCTCCACGCCGCCGAGGTAGAGCAGGCGCCCGGCCTGGTCCGTGACCTCCATGCCGATGCGCACCCGCCGTTCGGGGGCCTGCCCCTGAAGCTCCTCGACCACCGTTCGCACCAGGAGCGGCCCCGCCGAGAGCGGCTCCTCCGCGCGAAAGAGCGTGGCCAGGAGCAACGCGCGCCGCCGCTCGTCGAGCAGGAGCGCGTTCACCGCCGCCTCCACCGTGTCGGGGAGCGCCTTGCGGAGCTGCCTCCCCGCCCGCCCCGAGAGCGGCAATAGATCGAGCAGCGCCTGGCAGGTCGCCGCCCCCTCGAGCCCCCGCGCGAGATCGCCGTCGTCGATGCCGGCGCGACGTAAGCCCCGGCGAAATTCCGCCAGCGCCCGCCGCACGTCCCACAGGCGCGTTCCCGTGAGCACGAACCCCGGCACGAAGCTGGCCGAGGCGAAGCTCACCAGCTCGAGCCCCAGCGCCGCCGCGAAGGCCGCATCCCCGCCGCCAAAGATCGCCCGCGTGGCGCCGATGCGCGCGTCGTCGAGGGCAAAGGAGAACTCGCCGCTCTCACCCGGCGCGAACTCCGGCGCGGGACGCGGCGCGAAGGCCGTGACCTCCCGACCGTAGGCCGCGAGCTCCACGGCCTCGCCGGCGGGCTGGCTCTCCGCTCGTGGCGAGAGCCACGCCTCTCCGTCGAGGAGCAGGTCCCCCCAGCCGTTGAGCGCGGTGAAGCTCACGTGCAGCTCCCCGGGGCGCTGCGCGAGCACCTGGATCACCGGCCGCACCGCGTCCCCCACCTTCACCGGCTGCTTGAAGGAGAGGACCTCGGTGCGGGTCACCTCGAGGCTCGGCAGTCGCCTTCCGAGCTCCGCGAGGACGAGCCCCTGGCTGCCCACGCCGTGCAGGATCACGGTGCCGTACTGCGTGCGCCGCGCGTACTCCGCGTCCAGGTGGTAGCTGTTGCGGTCCCCGCTCGCCTGCGCCAGCGCACGGATGCGCACCTCGTCCACCGTCACCGGCTCGCCGACCCAGCAGCGCCCCGGCAGCGCATCGAGCGTCTCGACGCCCCCGAGCGTGCCGACCGACGCGATGCGGGTCGCCTCGGGGAGCTCTCCCTCGGCGCGCAGCTTCTCGAGCGCGTAGGCGCTCGCGTTCGCGCCGAGCTGCAGGAGGAGCTCCACCCCGCGATCGGGGAGCGTGGCCACCGTCTCGCCCCACCGCACCGCGCTCGTCACCGTGTCGAGGAGGTTCTGCCGCAGCGCGTGTTCGTCCTCGAGGAGGCGCCCCGGCTCGAGGGCCGACGCGATCGGCGTAGTGGGCGGATGGAGCGCGAGCCCCTCGACGAGGGCGCGGTACTCGGTCCAGGTCTTCACGTCGGCGGCGAGCCGCGGATCGTGCGCCACGCACGGGTTGTTCGAGACGAGGACCCGCGCCCCCGCCGCGCTCACCGCGGCCTCGAGCTGCGGCAGGTGGTCGAGCATCAGCCCCACCACGAACAGGGTGGGCGACTCGGAGATCACCACCCGTGCTCCGACGGCGTCGCAGATCGGCGCGAGCTTCTCCGCCGGGAGCTGCTCCACCACCGCCATGCGGAAGTGGCCCAGGTGATCCGAGGCGCGGGCCAGCGCCTGCGCCAGGCGGTACGAGACCCGCACCGCGTCCTCGAAGGCGAGCGTCCCCGAGACTGCGTAGGCCGCGAGCTCCCCCATGCTCTCCCCGAGCACCAGGCTCGGCGCGCCGTACGTGCGCGCGAAGGCGCGGGCCAGGGCCACGCTCACGGTCGTCTGCGCCGCCACGCTGAGCGGGAAATCCCCGCTCCAGCGAAAGCCCTCCGCCTGCTGCACGCGCTCGGCTTGTCCCGCCCCGATCATCAGCGCGCGGAGCGCCCCCTTCGGCACTCCTTCGAGCGCGAGCGCAGCCTCGGCACGCGCCAGGAGCTCCCTTCCCTCCTCCTCCAGCTCCAGGTCCGCCCCCATCCCCGGCCAGTGCGAGCCCCCCGTCGGAAAAACGAGCGCGGTCCGGCGCGGGTCCAGCTCCGGCGGCGGCTGCGGCGCGGCGGCCGGCGCCTGAGCCCGGGCCTCCTTGCGCTCGGTCTCCTTCTGCGTCTCCTTCTTGCGCAGGCTCGACCGCGCGAGCTTGCCGAAGTTGCTCTTGTCGAGGCTCTCCGTCAGCTCCACCAGCGTCGGGGCCTCGTGCGCCTCGAGCAGCCCCCGCGCCGCCTCCATCACGCTCTCCGCGGTGAGGTCCGCCCCCGCCTCGGGCACGACGAAGGCCTTCACGCGGTTCGTCTCGAGGTTCGGATCGAAGACGCCGATCACCGCCGCCTCGGCGACGCCCGGGATACCGAGCAGCGCCTGCTCCACCGTCTCGGGATAGACGTTCAGCTCGTTCACCGTGAACATGTCGTCGGCCCGGCCGCAGAAGACGAAGTAGCCGTCCGTGTCGATCTTGAAGATGTCGTCCTTCTGCCACCAGCCGCCCGGACGCTTGGCCTTCGCGTCGGCATCGGGCCGGTGCGCGTAGCCCTGCGCGAGGTGCGGCCCGCGGAGCTGGAGCAGACCGGGCACCCCCGGCGGCAGCACCGCTTCGGTCTCCGGGTGCACGATGCGCGCCTCGGCGTTCGGCACCGGGATCCCTTCCGTCCCGGCGCGGTTCGTGCGCCGCGGGTTCATCAGACTCGACGGCGTCTCGGTCGAGCCGTAGCCCGAGCAGGGGGTCACGCCGAAGCGGCTGCGCCAGGCCTCGGTCACCGCCGGGGTGAGCGTGTCCCCCGAGCTCGCAATGCGCTCGAGGGCGAGCCGCGCCGTCTCGGGGACGAGCCGCACGAGGGTCGCGAGGGCCGACCGCGAGGAGAAGAGGACCGTCGCCCCCTCCTGCACGAGCCCCTCGGCCACCGTGGAGAGGTAGCGCGGGCCAGTGTTCGGGACCACCACCGCGTCGGCGCCCGTCAGCACCGGCGTCAAAACGCCCGTGGCGAAGCCGTAGGTGTGCGTGAAGGGGAGCGTGGTGACCACGGCGTGCCGCTTCTGATCCCCGTCGGGGATCATCGAGAGGCCGCGCTGGA
This sequence comes from Deltaproteobacteria bacterium, assembly GCA_020848905.1. NCBI lineage: Bacteria > Pseudomonadati > Myxococcota > Myxococcia > Deltaproteobacteria bacterium. The sequence continues at coordinate 79,892 of JADLHG010000036.1, read as the reverse complement.
GCCCGAGCGCGAGGAGGCTCCGGTGCGTGTGCACGGCGGCCTTGCTCACCCCCGTGGTGGTGCCGCCCGTGTAGGGCCAGGCGAGCTGATCGCCCCCACCCACCCTCGGGCTGAGCGGGGCGTCCGAGACACCCGGCAGGAGCTTTCCGAGGAGCTCGACGCGCACCCGACCGCCGAGCGCGCGGGTCAGCTCCTCGACGCCGCTGCCGAGCGCCGTCTCGGCGGCGTCGGGCACGAAGTCCTCGACGCGGGCGAGCAGCACCGCGCGGAGCGACGGCACGAGCGGCAACGTCTCGGCGAACTTCCGACACGGGTCGAGCTTGCGCCGCCAGAGCGCGACGAACTCCCCCCGGTTCTCCTCGGGCAGGAGCTGCACGAGCGCCTGCAGCGCGACCTCCGCGTCCTCCGCGCCGAGCTTGCGCCGGGCCCGACGTAGCTCGCTCACCACTACCGGATCCTCGTCGAGCCCGCGCTCGCGCACCCAGCTCATCAGCCGCGCGTGATGGAGCTCGGCGTCGTCCACGTCCCCGCCCGGATCGAAGACCAGGAGCTTCACCTCGGCGTCGTTGAAGAAGCGGTCGGCGAGGTGGGCCTTGGTCGGGTCCAGGGGGACGAGCACCGCCCCGACGAGGGCTGCGGCCTGAAACGCGGCCACGTTGGCCAGCGTGTTGCTCGTCGAGACCGCCACCCGGTCTCCGACGACGACGCCCAGCTCGTCGAAGATGCGCGCCATGCGGTAGGCGTCCGGGCCGAGGAGCCGCGCGAAGGGGACGTCGGCCGACAGCGGCACGCGCCGCCCTGCCGCATCCACCCCCTCGGCGCGGTAGCGGAAGCACCGGTCGGGACGCCGCTCCGCCGCCTCGAGGAGCACCTCGGCCAGGTTCCGGTCGGGGATCGGGATCTCCGTCGGCACGCCCACGTCGTAGAGCAGGCGCCAGCGCGCGCGCCAGTAGCGCTCCAGCTCCGCCTCGGGGAGCGCGCCACGGGCCACCGCCGCCTCGAGCACGCGCAGATCCTCCTCGAGCCGGAAGGCCCCGGCGGGGTCCGCCACCTGCGTCCCCGCGACCGCCTGCTCGAGCGTCTCGAGGCGCGTCGCGAGCTCGGGGTCCGGCAGGTGCGCGTGCAGCCGCGCGGCCGCCGTCGGACCCGTCACGCGCAGCCCGTCGTAATCTCGCGCGAGCTGCCCGAAGGGGGTTCCCTCGTCGGGGAGCGCACCGAGCCCGAAGGGCCCGCGCAGGAGCGCGAGTCCTTCCGCGCGCGCCACCGGACGCACGCGCGCCCGAGCCGGCGCGAGAGCCTGCTCCAGCTCCACGAGCCGGCGGAGCACCGCCTGCGTCGAGCTCTCCGACGGTCGCGGCCGGAAGACCCACCCGAGGAGCGCGGGGAGCGTCGCCCCGAGCTCGAGAGCCGAGACCCGCGGCGTAGCCGTCGCCAGCCGCTCCGCCTCGAGGAGCGCCCGCGGCGTGCCGAGCTCCAGCTCGAGACCTACCACGCCGGACGGAAGGCCGAGCTCGCGCTCCAGCTCGAGGAGCTCGTCGTCGAGCCGGAATACCTGCTCGGGTCGCTCGACCTCCGCCACCACGTCGGTAACAGAGCTGCCGAGCGCCGCGACGAAGGCCCTGAGCTCATCGAGCGCCTGCGGGAGCTCGCGGGCCAGGCGCAACGTGACCGTTCCTCCCTCGGCGACGAAGGCACGCGCCCGCGCGAGACACGCCGCTCGGGCCTCGAGCAGCGCCTCGGTCGAGACGCGCGGCCGGCGGAGGTCCACCACCACCTCGCCCACGGCCTGCGCCTGTTGCCAATCGTCGCCCTCGCGCACGAGCGTGCCGAGCCTCCTCGGGCGATGGCGCGAGGGGGTCACGGACCGGCCCACGCAGCGCCGCTCTCGCTCGGCCACGAAGGGATCCTGCGCCACCACGGACGCCGCGCCCGCGACGGCCGTCTCGCTCGCCGCTGCCTGCGGCGCCGCCGCGGCGATCGCCGGCTCGGGGAAGCTCGGCTCGAGACTCCCGTCGAGCAGTCCCGTCACCCGCGCAAGCTGCAGTCGCACTCGCTCCGCCGCGTCGGGCGGAAGGAGGAGCTCCTGCAGCTGGACGCCGAGCTCACGCTGCACCGGCCGCCGGAGGTCCTTGTCGTATTGCGTGGCGAAGCGCAGCACCTCCTCGAGGCCTCGCGCGCTCACCGTGGCCGTCTCGGGGCGATAGAGCTCAGCCTCCCCGAGGAGCCGGTCCACCAGGCGAAAGAGGGCCGGGTTCATCCCGTCGGGCGTGAGCGTGCCGAAGCTCCGGTGGAGCTCCGCGAGCTCCATCTCGAGCACCATGAAGGTCTTCGAGGCGATGCGGCGCCCCGTGCCGTCGCCGAGCTCGAGGTCGAAGGACCCCCGCACGGGGTTTCCCTCGAGCGTGTCCGTGATGAGCGCCTCGGCCCGCCCGCGCAGCGCGGCGTCGGCCTGCGCCAGCCGGCTCGCCTGCCGCGCGAGACCCGCCGCCTCCTCGATCCACTGCCCGACGACGGCGTCCCCCTCGGCGCGAAAGGTGGGGTCCTCGAAGTGCACCGCCTCGTGGAGCAGCTCGCTGCGGAGGAGCACGTCGCGCGCGTCGGCGAGCTCCGGCGGTCCGTCGAGCAGCCCCGCGTTCACGAGCACCGCCCCGCGGGCCCCGGCCGCAAGCGGCGCCTGCGCCACGGTGGCTGCGTAGCTCTCGGCGTCGAGCGTGAGGACCAGCACGTGAAGCTGCGCGTAGGGGGCGAGCTTGCGGAAGTCGTTACTCTCCTCGGCGTTGTCCAGGTTCTCGAAGGCCTGGGGGTGCGGGGCGACGAGCCGGAACTCGAGCCCGCAGCGGCGCGCGAGAGTGAAGATCGGGCCGAGCTCCGGGTCATCCGCGCGCGCCATGAGCGCCGCATAGAGCGGGCCGTCGGCGTGTACCTCCGGCGGGGGGGGCGCCTCGGCCGCGGAGAGCCCCTTGAGCAGCGCCAGCACGTCCCCCCGCGACTTCTCGTAATTCTTCACGCCGCCGGTCTTGCCCATCGGCTGCGGCGCGAGACTCGGGCGCTTCCCCTCGGGGAGCGCGACCACCGCCACGGCCACCCCCGCGGCGTGCGACACCGAGACCGCCAGCTCCTCGGGCGAGACCCCGAGGCGCGCGGCCGCCGCGCTACCGAAGAGGAGACGCGGCGCCCCGTCCCGCTCGTGCGCGAGCCGGAGCTCGTGCGGCGCCACGAGCCCCGCCCCGAGACCGCTCCCGAGCGCCTTGAGCAGAGCCTCCTTCGCGGCCCACGCCGCCGCGAGGCTGGCCGACGGATCCCCGCGCCCCCGCGCGTAGGCGAGCTCCTCCGCCGCGAAGCTCTCCCGCAGCACTACCTCGGGGGCATCGCGAAAGGCGTCGATGGCGACGACGTCCACGCCGACCGCGCCGGCGTGCTCTGCGGTCAGCTGCGCGAGGGTCGAAAGGTCGCGGGGATCCATGGCTGCTCCTCGAGGGCTGCTCCTCGAGCCCTACAGAATGACGTTGTAGGGCCAGTTCTCGCGGAGCGCGAAGTCGGGCATCGCGTCCACCACGCTCTGCGCGAGCGCGGTAGCCTCCGCATCCAGGGCCCCGAGCGCCGCCGCGCGCAGGAGCGTCTGTAGGGCCTTGCCGAACATCGGCGGGTCGAGCATCTCGCCCTTGTGCAGGATCGCGCCGCCGATCAGCGCCTTGGCCTCCATCGCCTTGCGCAGGATGTCCATCTGGTCCTGCACCTGGTCCGGGGCGGGCACGAAGGCCGCCTTGCAGAGGGGGATGTGGTACGGGTGCACGACCTGCTTGCCCGTGAGCCCGAACTGCGCCTCGGCCTTGGCGTGCTCGTAGACCACGCGCGCCTGCTCGTCCCCTTCCGTCTCCAGCCAGCGCCGCACCTCGGCATCCTCCGTCAGGTCCGAGGGCATGAGCTTCTGGCCGACGAGCGGATCGACGCCGCCGATCACCCCCTTGCCGTGTAGTCGCGCCTCGAGCAGCAGCATGTCGCGCCAGACCCGGAGCTCCTCGAGCCAGTGCCGCGGGGTGATGTGCACGCCCATGGCCTTCGAGAAGTCGTGGATGCCGAAGACCACGTGGCAGACCGAGTCGTAGCCGAGAATCTGCTCCGCGATCTTCAGGCTCTTCGGGTGCTCGATGATCGGCTCCACGGCGAGCGGCGCGTTGATCTTCACGATCCACGACGAGAGCTCGCGGATCTCGGCGGCGCCGTACTCCTCGCCCGCCTTGGCCAGGATCACCACCTGGATATGGTCCTTGAGGTCCGAGACCAGCTCGAGGTCGCGCTCGTACTCGCTCGTGCGGAACTGGTTGATGCGCAGCGCGACCATCAGGTCCGGGCGGTCGAGCTTGGGGAGCACCTTGCGCAGCAGCGCGCGGCTCTCGGCCTTCCGCTGGCAGCCGTCCTCGAGGTCGAAGATGATCGTGTGCGCCTCGGTCGTCGCCCCCCAGCGCCAGAAGCGCGACTCGGCCTCCTCGATCTCCTCGTAGGCCCCCCGCTTGGGCACGAACTTGATCGGCGGGTAGTAGAGCTCGATGCCGGGCCAGCGCCCCCTCTCGTGCACCGACCCCGTGCCCGTGGTGTTCGTTCCGAAGCGCTGCCGGTGTGCGTGTGTGAAGACGATGCGTGACTGACCCACGTTGCCACCTTCCTTTGTTGTGGGCCGCGCACGCAATGGCACGGCCCAGCTAGTGGGGGCTGCTGGCGAAGGCCAACCGCCCACTCTGATGCAGGTTATTCCCGTCGCTGTCGACGGCCACGACCACCGGGAAGTCCTCGACCTCGAGCTCGCGGATCGCCTCGGTCCCGAGCTCCCCGTAGGCCAGCACCTTCACCGACCGGATGCAGCGCGACTGCACGTAGCCCGCGCCCCCGACGGCGATCATGTAGATCGTGCCCGTCTCCTTGATCGCCGCGACCACGGCCGCGCCGCGTTCGCTCTTGCCGATCGTCCCGGCGAGCCCCGTCTCGCGCAGGAGGCGCGGCGTGTAGGGGTCCATGCGGCTCGCGGTCGTCGGCCCCGCCGAGCCGACCACCTCGCCGGGGAGCGGATCCACGGGCCCCACGTAGTAGACGAGCTGCCCCGCGAGCTCCACCGGGAGGCGCTCGCCGCGGTCCAGCGTCTCGATCATCCGCTTGTGGGCCGCGTCGCGCGCGGTGAGGAGCTTGCCGGTGAGCAGGAGCCGCTGGCCCGCCTTGAGGGACTTGCGCGTCCTCTCGTCGAGCGGCAGCTTGATGCGGAGCACCGTATCGGCTCCCCCGTCGGCGTCGAGCCCCGCCAGGTACGGCGCCACGTCGGGCCTGGGAAAGCTCGTCACCGGCCCCGAGCCGTCGAGCACGGCGTCCAGGTGGTGCGCCTTGTTGCACTGCACGTTCACCGCCACCGGCAGACCCGCGATGTGCGTGGGCGCCGTCGTGAGCTTCACGTCCACCACGGCGGTGGTCCCGCCGAGCCCCTGCGGCCCGAGCCCGAGGGCGTTGACCGCCTCGAAGAGCTCGATGCGAAACTTCTCCTCGGCGGTCAGGGACTCCGGGTGCACCTTGGCCCGGTCGAGCAGGAGGTCCATGTCGAAGGGCTCGAGGAGCGCGCGCTTGGCCATGAGCGGCGCCTGCTCGAAGTTCCCCCCCACCGCCACCGAGATCGACCCCGGCGGGCACCAGTCGGCCCCGGCCTTGGCGATCCCGGCCACCACGAGCTCCCCGACGGCCTTGGTCCCTCCGCCCGGGTAGGGATACATGGTCATGAAGCTCTTGTTCTCGCTGCCGAAGCCCTTCTCCGCGACGTGCACGTGGATCGCGCGGCCGGGCACGAGGCGCGTGTGGAGCACCGCCGGCGTGTTGTCCTTGGTGTTCTTGCGGGCGAAGAGCGGGTCGCTGACCACGCTCGCGCGGAGCGTCTTGTAGCCCTTGGCGACGCCGCGGTTCACGGCCTCCTCGAGGCGCCCCCCCACGACCACGGCCTCCTGACCCAGGTCCACGAAGACCACCGCCTGCCCCGTGTCCTGGCAGGTGGGCCGCCGCGCCGCCGAGGCTGCCGCCGCGTTCTGCAGGATCAGACGATAGATCGCGCGGCCGCGCTCGCTCTCCTCGCGGTCGTGCCCGAAGCGCAGCGCCCGGAGCCAGTCCTCATTAATATGGTAGGCGGCGTGCTCGATCATCGCCGCGACGGTGGCCTCGATGTCGGCGGCGGCGATCGGCTGCAGGCCGAGTCGTGCGTAGGCGCTTCGTTCTTCTGTCGAGAACTCGAGTGCGGGGGAAACGCGGGGCTCGAATGCCATGGAGGACCTCGCCGTGGTTGATAACGCAGTGCGATATTAGCCCTCGGCAGGGGCCGCACAAGGGCCAAAGTGCGCCCCATCGCCCCCGCGGTCCTCTCGTGATCTCCCCGCAACCCCGGCGTCGCCAACCGTCGATTCACCCACGAAGTACGCGGCAGCCGGCGCGCCGTTTCGGCCTCGGCAGAGCACCCCTCGACGCGGCAAGGCCCAGGCGAGCGCGCCGTAATACCGATTTGACAGCGCTCCGGCGGATGCTCTACTACTGCCCAGGGTCCTGGGCCGGCGTGGCCCGGAGCACAACGAGAAACCTCGCTTCGAGGCTTCACCGCACCTAAGGAAGGATCGTCATGAAGAAAGCCGCCGTACTCTTGGCCGCTAGCCTGCTCCTCTTGCCCCTCGCCGCCAACGCCGCCAGCAAGATCAATGGCAAGTGGAAGGTCGTGAGCATGACCAAGCAGGGCAAGACCATCAAGTCTCCGCCCGACACCAGCATCGTGCTCGCCTTCGAGGACGACGGGAAGAAGTGGACCGTCACGATGAAGGCCAAGGCCCCGAACGGCCAGCAGGTCTCGCAGTCGATGACCGGCAAGTTCAGCATGAAGGGGAACAAGGTCACCACGACCAACGAGAAGACCAACAAGACCGAGACGATGGTCGTGGCCTTCAAGGGCAAGACGATGACCATGACCAAGGGCGAGGAGAAGATGGTCGCCGAGAAGGTCGACTAGGTCCGCCCGCTCGCGCCGCCCCTCGCCGCCGGCGCCTCTACCGCGTCGCGTTCAGCCGGATCCCCAGAGCGAGCAGCGTCGAACGCGCCTCGGCGAGCTTCGCGAGGAGCGTCGCCTTGAGCTTCGCCACCTCCGTGTGCACCTTGGCCGCGTCCTCGGCCTGCAGTCGCGCGCGGTGCCCCGGCTCGAGGTTGTCGTAGGCCCGACTCTGCCCCGCCTCGGGGAGGCGAGCCAGCTCCGTCGCGATGCGCCCGCACAGTCCCGGGACGTGGTCGAGGGCGTTCATCACGCCGTAGATGGACTGCAGCCGCTTGCGCGTCTCGGGGGCGAGCTTGCCCGCGTACTGCTCGATGAAGGCCTCGCCGCGGGCGGGAAGCCAGTCCGCCTCGCGCGAGAGGAGCGTCCGCTCGTCTCGCGTGCCGTAGCCGAGGAAGAAGAAGCGCATGCGCAGGAACTGGAAGTGCTCCCGGAGGGCCTGGACCCGGACCCACTCCGGGTTCACGCCGCGGGCCTTCTTCGGGTGCGCGCTCGAGACGCGGTAGCCGGAGCGCGCGGAGCTCTGCTGGTAGAGATCCATCAACCGGACCGCGTCGCGCGCGAGCCCCTCGTAGAACGCCGTGAACGACTGCCGGCCGCGATAGCCGTAGTCGAGCGGTCGGAGCGACAGATGATCGGCCGGGAGGAGCTGCTCCTGGCCGGAGGCGAGCCGCACGGTGAGCCGCGCCGAGTTCACCTCTCCGTCGGAGAAGCGCTCGAGGCGCTGGAGGGTCACGACGTCCCCGGGATAGAGGGTGACGCTCTCTCCCGGCCCCACCCCCCGCGCGGGCCGCGCCACGTAGAGCCTCGCGTGCCGGCGCTCGAGCGAGGCCAGCTGCTCGCCGGCCAATGGGACGAACTCGGCCCACGCGAGCCGCGACAGACCGAGCAGACCGCTCGCCACGAGGCCGAGGCGAAGCAGGCGCAGGCCGCGCGCGCCGGTCAGGCGTGAAGGACTACGGCGGGAGCGCACGCTCGACCCCCTTCGCGCGCAGCTCGTGCGCCGCCTGCACCTGGGAGCGCAGCCGCTCGAGGAGCTTCGGGTCCTGTCCGCGGGCTCCGCTCGCCACGCCCGCGGCTTTCTCGCAGAGCGAGGCCACCTCTCGCACCTCGCGTCGCGAGGCGCTGACGGCGTTCAGCGCGTAGGCCATGACGGCCAGACTACCGAGAAGCGGCAAGGCGAGCCCCAGCACGCGCCCCCAGCGCGGCGCCTCGAAGCGCGAGAGAACCCACGGCGTCAGGAGCAGCAGCAGCAGCCCGAGCCCGCACAGAAGGACCGCGCCCTGCTGCTCCGCCCAGAGCCCCTGCAGCCAGCTCCGGCTCGTCCGGGCCTGCGCCGCCTGGCAGTGGGACGAGTGCGCGAGCCGCTCCGCCTCTTGCCGCCGCATCTGGGCCAGGGCGTTGCCCAGGTCCCGGTTGAGCGAGATGTGCGAGAGGTCCACGCGCCGGGCCGTGTCGCGCAGCTCGGGCGGCACGCGCTCCAGGCTGTTCGTGTAGGCCGGCCGACCGCCCTTGGTCGTGTAACGGTAGATCTGCGCCCGGTCGTCCTCCGCCGCCGACGCGGCGAAGCCGAGCGCGAGAACCAGCGCGGACGCGATGAGCGGGACCTTCCGCATGGCGAGCTCCGAACCCATAGTGCGCGCCGCTTGTGCCAGTGGCTAGTGCCGCCACTGGCGGCGCCTGGTCCAGCCGGTTAGATCCCTTCCCCGTGTTCAACCATTCCAACCCCTTAGATCCGGGCCCGGCTGGTCTAACTCTTGCGAAACCGCCCACCCGACATGCACACGACACACTTCGGTCCATACCGGCTGTACGAGAAGCTGGGGAGCGGCGGGATGGGAGAAGTCTACGTGGCGACCCGGGCGGACGCCGCGGGTCGGGTGCAGCGGGTGGCGCTGAAGAAGCTCCACGCCGAGGTGACCCAGGACCCCCTGACGGTCGCTCGCTTCAAGCACGAAGCGCGGCTCATGATGGGCATGAGCCACCGCAACCTGGTCGAGGTCTACCGCGTCGGCGAGGTCGAGGGCGAGTACTACCTGGAGATGGAGCTGGTGCAGGGGCGCAGCATGGAGCAGCTCCTCGCCCGCTGCCGGAGGTGGCGCAAGGAGCAGCTACTTCCGCTCGGCGGCGCGCTCTACATGGTGCGCGAGGTCCTGGCGGCGCTCGAGTACTGCCACCAGTACCGAGACGAGCGCGGGTTACCGCTCGAGTTGGTCCACCGGGACGTGAACCCGAGCAACGTGCTCGTCTCGTACAGCGGCGAGGTGAAGCTCACGGACTTCGGCCTGGCCACCTCGACCTACCGGCCCGACGTCACCGAGTCAGGCATGATCGTCGGCCGCCTGGGCTACGTGGCGCCCGAGCGCTGGGACCAGAAGCCGGTGGACCCGCGCACGGACGTGTACGGCGTGGGCGTGATCCTGTTCGAGCTCATCACCTGTCAGCGCTTTGCGATCGGGACCGACCCGCGCACGGTGCGGAGCTGGCTCCCGGCGCGCTGCAACCTGGCTCCGTCGGAGCTTCGGCCGAGCGTCCCCGGCGAGGTGGACGACGTCGTCCTACGCGCGCTGCATCTGGACCCCGAGCGGCGCTTCCGTTCGGCCCGCGAGTTTCGCGCGGCGGTGCAGCACATCCTGCAGCGGCAGTACCCCACCTTCGACGTGGACCACCTGCGGCGCACCGCCGTCGGGCGTCCGCGCGAAGAGGTCCGCTTGTCGGCCGTCGCGTGATCGCGTAAGACCTCCCCTGCATGAGCCACGAGTCGTCGCTCCCCGGAACGCGCGCGGCTAGCGCGTCCGCCGTCCCCGCCGCTGCGGCCCCTGCCGTAGACCGCGGCGCGCTCGAGCGCAAGCTGCTCAAGGCCACCGGTTCCGCCGTCGGAGACTTCGGCCTGATCGCGGACGGCGACCGGCTGCTCGTCGGGCTCTCGGGCGGCAAAGACTCCTACGCGCTCCTCGACCTGCTCCTTCTGCTCCAGCGTCGCGCCCCGGTGCGCTTCACCATCGCCACGGCGAACCTGGACCCGGGCTACCCGGACTACCGGCCCGACGTGGTGGCCGAGCACGCTCGCTCGCGCGGCGTGGAGATCCATCTGCTGAAGGCCCCCGTAGCGCAGCTCGTGGCGGAGAAGCTCCGACCGGGACAGGTGGCCTGCCCCCTCTGCTCGCGCATGCGGCGCGGCGCGCTCTACTCGCTCGCCCGCGAGCTCGGCGCGAACAAGCTGGTCCTCGGCCACCACCTGGACGACGCGCTCGAGACCCTGCTCATGAACCTCTTCTACGCCGGGACGCTGCGGGCCATGCCGCCCCTCCTGCGACGCGCCGAGCTGCCGCACGTCATCCGGCCGCTCTGCTACGCGCTCGAGCGGGACCTGCGAGCCTACGCCGAGGTCCAGGCCTACCCCGTGATCCCCTGCGCCAGCCCGAGCTGCGCCGACGCGGACCGGCGGCGGCAGGTGATCAAGCGAACCCTGGCCACGCTCGAGGAGGCCCACCCGGACCTCAAGCACCAGATGCGACGCGCCCTCGGCAACGTCCAGCCCTCGGGCCTCTTCGACCGGCGCCTGCTCGAGGCGCTGGGCGGGGCCGCGGCCGCGGACGAGGCGGACGAGTAGCGCAGCCCGATCCGCCCTCCCCGGGTCACCCCCCCTCCCCCGACACATTTCCGTGGGCCGATTGTGCCAGATACCGGCACACCTGTCCGGCCCACTCAACCCGGGAGAGGGAATGGCGATCTTTCTAAGCTATTGTGAATAAATAAGACGCACACAGTGGCCAACTGGCACAGAGCGTGCTCCTTGCCGGGTCAGCAAGGAGTCGTCCATGAGGCACAGTCGGTCACAAGAGAATCGGTCGGGCGGCCTGCTGGCCGTCGTCGCCACCCTGCTCGCCCTGCTGGGTGCGGGGTGCCTGGAGCAGCTCCCGGACGGCCCCGGCCCGGACGGAACCTGGAACCAGGGACAGACGGAGTTCGTCAACGCCGAGCCGGGCACCGGCGAGAGCGGCGGGGGCCGCTCGATGCCGCACGCCGACGCGGGCATGGCCGCGGGAGGGGACGGCGGGTCGAGCTCCCCCGCGCAGCCCGCCCCGGGGGCCCCGGGCGGTCGCGTCGCCGAGGTGGAGGAGGCGGAGATCTTCCGCGTGCACGAGAACCGCCTCTACGCCCTGAACACCTACAAGGGCCTCGTGGTCTACGACCTGAACGACCCGAAGAAGCCCACACGCCTGGCGCGCCTGCCGATCTACGGCTACCCGATCGAGATGTTCTTCAAGGGCGAGGTGGCCTACGTGCTCGTGAAGGACGCGCTCTTCGTGACGCAGGATGCGGGCAAGCTCCGCTTCCAGCGGCACCACGTCTCGCGCCTCGTCACCGTGGACCTCAGCGACGTGACACGGCCGAGGGTCCTCCAGGAGCACGACATCGTCGGCCTCCTGCGCGAAGGGGTCTCGCGCAAGGTAGAGGACACGATCTACGTCGTCTCGCACCAGCCCGCGGGCTACTGGTACGAGGGCTGGGGGATGAACTCCCCCGCGCGGCAGCAGGAGACGGCCCACGTCTACTCCTACAACGTGGCCGATCCGAAGCGCGTCCTGCAGGTGGGCAAGCTCCAGCTCTTCGACGGGGGCTCGGGGAGCTCCGGGCCCGGCGGAAGCGACAGTCGCTGGTTCACCGGCGTGAGCATCTCGGCCACCGCGAACACCTTGATGGTCGTCGAGAACTGGCAGGCGTGGCAAAGCGCGGGCTCTGGCGGCTTCGGCGGCTGCGGCCGCAGCGAGTCCTATGCCGAGTCCAAGGTGAGCCTGGTGGACATCAGCGATCCGTCGGGGGCGATCCGCGTGCACACGCAGTTCACCCAGCGCGGGGCCCTCTCCGATCAGTTCAAGCAGACCTACCTCTACAACCCGCAGACCAAGGAAGGGACCTACTTCGGCATCTTCGCGCGCGACGAGTGGACGAGCTGTGACCGCGTGGTGAAGAACTACATGGTCGCGGTGGATATCACCGACGGCAAGAACCCCGTCGAGCTCTCCTCGGTGGCCTTCGGCAAGCCCAACGAGACGGTTCGCGGCACGGCCTTCGACGTGCACCGGCGCGTGGCCTACGCCATCACCGCCCAGAACCGGGACCCGCTCTACGCCATCAGCATCGAGGACCCGAGGAAGCTCAAGGTGCTCTCGGAGATCGACGGCCTGAGCGGCGACATGAGCGTCTTTCGCCTGATCCAGCAGGGGAAGTTCCTCCTCGCCGTGGGACGCGACACGAGCGATGCGTGCACCGGCTTCGATCAGGGCTGGTCCTCCTCCCGCATGGCGGTGAGCCTCATCGACGTGCAAGACCTCGCGCGCATCCGGCTCGTGCAGCGCCGCTGCGTGGCGGTCAACTCGGGCAAGTGGCAGAGCTCGTCGATCACCTGGAACCAGGACCAGGCGCACAAGCTGCTCGGCATGTACAGCGAAGGGGACCTGAACCTGGTGGGCGTGCCGGTGACCTTCTGGGAGCAGGATACGGGCCCCTGGGCCTGGCGCTTCTACGCCCAGCGCAGCGCCGTGGGCCTGATGCGCTACGACCTGTCGGCCTACGACGCGACGAAGGAGCCCGCCGCCCAGCGCGTGCTATCGGACCTGCCGACGCTCTACCACCCCGAGGGAGAGGTGCGGCGCACGATCTTCTTCAAGCACCGCCAGGGAGGCGTCGAGCGCCGCATGGTGGCCACGCTCTCGGAGACGCACCTCGCGCTCACCGACCTCTCGGACGTGCGGAGTCCGGTTTTCCAGTCGGTGACCGAGCTCGCTCCCTACGTGAGCGGCCTCTACCGGGTCGGCAACGCCCTCGTCGAGGCGGTCACGCCCTTCAGCCCCGAGATGAACTACTGGGGCCACGCGACGCGCATGGACCTGCGCATCCGGCGCGCGGACGACCCGGCCCCGCTCGAGCAGCGCAAGCTCCTCGCCAGCTTCTCCGTGGGCGGCGTGCAGTCGGTCCTGGTGCAGGGCACGAAGCTCGTCTTCCTGCGCAGCCGGAACGCCGCGCCCGACGGGACCCCGGCCGCGACGGAGGTTCTGATCTACGACCTCTCGAACCCCGAGGCGCCCCGGGTGGTCGGCCGCGGACAGCTCCCGACGACCTGGCTGCCGAGTTACCACCACTACTGCGACGGCCCGGGGTTCTATTACCGCTATAGCTTCGACGCGGCGGACCAGTGGGTCACGGCGGGCGCGGGGATCGTAGCGCTCACCACGCGCTGGGACTACAGCCCGGTCGGCAACAAGAGCACGCGCAGGACCAGCCTGCAGCTCGTGGACCTCTCGAACCCGGCCAGCCCCCGCTTCGTGGAGCAGCCGCTCTCCACCGACGACTGGGAGTACTACGGGCTCGTCCCCTCCCCCGACGATCCGACCGTCGTCTACCTGAGTGCGCGCCGGGCCGCCGGATCCATGACGGTGGAGGGACAGGCGTTCGACCTCTTCCGGTACTACGCGGTGCCCTATCGCGCGAGCGCCGGCCAGCTCACCGCCGGCGACGCGTTGAATCTGCCGGGCCAGCTGATGAAGATCACCACGCACGGCGGGCAGCGGCTCCTGCTGACGCACGACCGGCACTTCGAGCGCCGCGCGAACGTGACGTCCACCCCCTATCTCGGCCCGTGGGACTATTTCCGCGAGGTCCGACGCCTGAACCTGCTGCGGCAGGTCACCCTCTCGGGGCAGGTCAAGGCCGAGCTGCGGGACAGCCGCCTCATGGACCACTGGTACCTCTCCGACGTGGTGCTCGACGGAGCGCAGCTCTTCATGCTGGGGCAACGAAGCTACGACTACTACAGCGGCCGCCCCTCGCCGGACGCCGAGCAGGGCGACCACCTGCTGGCCTTCGATCTCTCCGCGCTCAAGCTGGACCTGAAGTCTACCTCGGCGCTCGGCACGTGGGGGGCGAGCCTGGTCGGCTTCCGTCAAAGCCGCCTCTTCGTGCTCCTGCCCGGTACGGGGCTCCTGGTGACGGACACCTCGCAGCTCGCCGCCCCGCGCGGGATCTCCTTCACGCCCACCCTCGGTTGGGCCACCCACCTGCTGCTGGCGAAGGACCGGGCCTACCTCGCGGCCGGACACTACGGCGTGGTGGAGCTCCCGCTCGGAGCCGTCAGCCTACCCGCCTCGTAACGGCTTCGCCGAAGCGCCGGCGGCAGCGATGCGCGCCCGCTGGAACGGCGCTCGCGGCGAATGCACGAGCCCCTTGCCGGTCACTCGAGCATCCAGAGACGCCGGAAAGCCCTTGCTCTTCAAGCAGCCCCGGCTGGCACCCTTGATGCAATAAGCCCGCGCAAAGAGGCCCAGCATGAAACGATCGACTGCCGTCGCCGTCGCAGCCTTGCCCCTGCTCGTAGGCGCGCACCTCGCTGCGGCCCCGCAGGCCAGCGCCTTGGGGGGCAACAAGACCCAGATCGTCACCGTGCGCAATCCCAAGCTCAAGACGCTGATTCGAGGCTACGGGGACGGCAGCGGCTCTGCGGTTCAGGTGCTCGCCGTGTCCGGCTCCGTGGACCACGGGAAGATCTCCCTCAAGGTCGGCCGACGAACGCTGACCTACGGCAACTCCTACTACACCGCGCATGACTGGGGGGTGAACCTGGGAAAGCAGCGCGACGTCAGGGGCGCGGAGCTCTGGAGGGTGCTCGGGCCCGTCACGGTCTACGAGCTGGCCGGGGCTCTGGCCGCCTACGGGCAACGGCTCGCCCCCGCGAACTCCGTGGACCCGCAGCAGCTCATCGGACAGTTCCTGCGCTCGCTGGGCTTCTCCAAGAAGGAACTGGAGGGGGCGGGGGTGTCGCCGTGGATCTCCGTCCAGGAGCGCGATCGCCGCTCTGAACTCGCCCGCACGAAGTACTTCTCGAGCGCTGGTAGGCAGCGGGACAAGAAGAACAAGAGGACGCCATGAAAAGGACAGCCGCCCGCTCGGCCGCGATTCTCGCCATCGTCTTGGCGCCCCTTGGCGGCGCCCACGCCCGAAAGGCGGAGACGACCAAGACCTACGGGCAGCGCGTGCAGGAGTATCGCGACGCCCACGCGCCGCTGGGCCAGCAGATGGTGCAGCGCCTCGCCCATGTTAACGCCATCGGTAAGTGCCTCGAGCTCGTGCGGGAGGGCGGTGGCGGAGGCTGGGGCCCCTTTGCCGCCAGCCACGAGAACCGCGAGGCCGCGTGCGTGGCGGAATTGCAGCACTGGGAGGCCAAGAACCAGCCCCCCGTGGCTCCCGTAGCGCCTCCCGCCGTGGCGAAGAAGAGCCCCCTGCCGGGCTTCCTGACGGGCGAGAGGCGCAAGGCCAAGGAGCGCGCCAAGGCGGAAGCGACGTATGCCAAGGCCCTCGAGGCGTGGAAGTCGCAGCGCGCCGAGACGGAGCAGGGCACACGCCGCTCTCTCGGACGATGGGAAAACGCCATGAGGGACCTCGCCGGAGTCCTGGCGACCGTCCCCGCGGCTGTGCTCACCCCCATCCTCGGCGACGTCGCGGCCTTCGTCCGCCCCTACGCGAACCCCGCCATGGCGGCCAAGCGGGGCTACGGCATGCTCGAGCAGATCGCCACGCGCCTGACCGACAATCACCCGACGCTGCGACCCGCCCTCGATCGGCTTCAGGCGACGGAGCAAGAGCTCCTGGCCGAGGCCACCGCCCAGGTCAAGGCCAACCGCCTTTCCACGAAGAAGCTCACGCGCCCCCAGGCGGAGAAGCTCTACAAGGAAGCTCTCGCGCGACTGAACGAGCTCCCCGAGCTCACGACGGACCTTAGCATCCACAGCGACACGGTGGCCGAAGCTCACGGGGAGTCTCACGTGCGCGGTCACTCCAGCGTGCACGGCTCGATCCGCGCGCGCGGGGTGTTCTCCTCCATGCGTGGCGAGCTCGACGGACACAGCACGCTGGTCGCCGACTCGTTCTTCGATGCGATGGCCCGCCAGCTCCAGCCCGAGGCGGTGGACTACGTGATCGATCTCCAGCCGTCGGCCCGCCAGATCCGGGGCCTGCCCGCTTCGGCGCGTACCTACCACCTCGAGAAGACGCTCGCGCTCCACGAGGAGAACAAGACGCTCGTGGAGGCACGGCTGGCGCTCGAGAGCGTGGTCCGCGTGAGGGAGATCTACGAGAAGCTGGCCCAGGACCATCCGGACCTCGCCGTCGCGTTCAAGAGCTGGGCGACCTTCTCGACCGTCCAGATCCGGCAGTGGGACGCGAGGGAGTACAGCACGGCCTACGAGGTCGTCGGAACGCTCAACCTGAACCGCGCGAAACCCGACCTGCTCGCGCTCAAGTCCCTCGGACTCATCGACCCGGCGCGCGAGGCCATGCTGCGCGGCGAAGCGCAGACGGCCCTCGACAAGGCCCTCGCGCGATAGGGGCGCGGCCGGGCGCGCCGAGCCTACTCGAGCCAGGAGCGCCCGTAGTCCGCGTCCTCGACGGCAAGAACGTCCCGCGCCACGGTGAGCGGCTGGAAGGTATCCACCATCACCGCCAGCTCGTCGGTCTCCTTCTGGCCGATCGACTCCTCGGTGCGGCCCGGGTGCGGGCCGTGCACGAGGCCGTCCGGATGGAGCGTGAGCGAGGCATACTCGATCCCCTTGCGGCTCATGAAGCGATCCTTGGCGTAGAAGATCACCTCGTCGGAGCGCACGTTCGCGTGGTGGTAGGGGGCAGGTACGGCCCGCGGGTCGAAGTCGTACGGGCGCGGCACGAACGAACAGACCACGAAGCCCGGCCCCTGGAAGGTCTGGTGCACGGGAGGCGGCTGGTGGATGCGCCCCACGATCGGCTCGAAGTCGCGCACGTTCAGCGCCCACGGGTAGTAGTAGCCGTCCCAGCCGACCACGTCGAAGGGATGGTGGTCGAGGACCACCTCGGTCAGCCGGTTCTGGGCCTTCACCACCAGGCGCGCCTCGCCCGCCGCCTCGTGCTGGACGAGCCGCTCCGGCGCGCGTAGGTCCCGCTCGCAATAGGGCGCCCCCTCCACGAGCTGGCCGTGCTCGTTGCGGTAGCGCCGCGGCGTCTCGACGGCCCCCGCGCTCTCCACGACGAAGAGCCGGTGCGGACCCGCGCCGAGTCGCAGGCGGTAGAGGATCCCGCGCGGCACGACCAGGTAGTCGCCGCGCCCGTAGTCGAGCTCGCCGAGCTGGCTCTCGAGCACGCCCTCGCCGTCCGCCACGAAGAGCAGCTCGTCTCCTTGCGCGTTCCGGTAGAAGAACTCGTCGCTGCGGCCGGGCTGGACGACCGAGAGCGCCACCTCCGCGTTGAAGGCGATGGGCACGCGCCCCAGTGTGGGGCTGCCGCCCGCTTCGAGCCGCCCGAGCCGGAAGTGCCGCATGCGCAGCGTTCGGTCCGGGTCCGCTTCCCACGAGAGCTCGGCCAGGAGCCGACTCGACCGCACCGCCGTCGGCCGGCGCTCGTGATAGAGGAGCGAGGAGAGCCCCGAGAAGCCCTGGTTGCCCATCAGCTCCTCGTAGTAGAGGCCTCCCCCTTCCCGCGCGAATACCACGTGCCGCTTGCGAGGCACGCGCCCCAGCTGACGATAGACCGGCATCAGAGATTCCCCCGTCGGGCTTGCTCGCGCTCGATCGACTCGAAGAGCGCCCTGAAGTTCCCCTTGCCGAAGGACTGGCACCCTCGGCGCTGGATGATCTCGTAGAAGAGCGTCGGCCGGTCCTGCACCGGCCGCGTGAAGAGCTGCAGGAGATACCCGCGCTCGTCTCGGTCCACGAGGATGCCGAGCTCGCGCACGCGTCGGCGCTCCTCGGCCACGGCTCCCACGCGCTCCCAGACCTCGTCGTAGTAGGTGTCGGGCACCGCGAGAAACTCCACGCCGTTCTCGCGCAGCCGCGAGACGGTGAAGATGATGTCGTCGGTGAGGAGCGCGAGGTGCTGCACCCCGGCCCCCGCGTTGAAGTCCAGGTACTCCTGGATCTGGCTCTTCTTGCGACCGACGGCGGGCTCGTTGATGGGCATCTTCACGCTGCGCGAGGCGTTGGCCATGACCTGGCTGCGCAGCGCCGAGAACTCGGTGGAGATGTCCTTGTCGTCGAAGGAGACGAAGGGCTCGAATCCGAACACACGTTCGTAAAACTCGCGCCACACCTGCATGCGCCCCTGCTCCACGTTTCCCACCACGTGGTCGATGGCGAGGAGCCCGACGGGCCGGTCGGCTGCCACCGCGAGGGGGGCATACCCGGGGAGGAAGCCGTCGCCCCCTGCCGCCCCCGAGACGAAGCTGTGCACCGTGTCGCCGTAGGTCCGCACCGTGGCGCGTCGCACGCTCCCTTGCCCGTCTCCGAGCGTTTCCGGAGCCGCAATCGCCTCGGCTCCCCGGGCCACCGCCTCGCGGTAGCAGCGCTCCACGTCCTCCACGGCGAAGGCCACGTCGCGCACGCCGTCGCCGTGCCGCGCGAGGTGCGCGGAGATCGGATGGTCCGCCGCCACGGGGCTCGTGAGCGCGAGGCGGATCTTCCCCTGCCCCAGCAGGTAGCTCGCCCGGTCCCGCACCCCCGTCTCCGGACCCGCATAGGCCAGCTGATCGAATCCGAGAGCGCGTCGGTAGTAGTAGGCCGCCTGCTTGGCGTTGCCGACCCAGAGCTCGACGTGGTGGAAGCCCTTGACGGGCAGTGGCTCGTGACTCATGTGACCTCTCGTCGTGGCGTCCCAGGTACGCCGTGGGCCGCCCCGCCGTTACGCGGCCGGGTCAGGGTGACCTCCACGCACGGGCCGTCTCGTCGGGAGCAGGCCAGCCTGGCCCCGCCTCGGGGACGTCCGCTCGACGGCCGCGAGCGCATACGATGCAAATTCGCCCCGCTGTGGCGCCTTCGGTCCGCGGCGAGGTTGGCGCGCGGCGTGCACTTCATGCTTTTGGGGAGCGCGCCATGCCCTTTCCACCCATCGCGAAGCCCGCCGCCTGGATCACTCCGCCGAACCTGCTCGACTACGACGCCGCACGGCGGGACTTCTCGTGGGAGCAGGCTGCGACGGAGCTGGCCTGGCTCCCGGGCGGGCGCCTCAACCTGGGTCACGAGGCGGTGGGCCGCCACGCGAACGGCCCCGAGGCGGATCGCTGCGCCCTAAGGTGGCTCGGCAAGCGCGGAGAGCGGCGCGAGCTGACCTACCGCGAGCTGGACCGCCTGAGCCAGCTGGCCGCGGGTGGTCTGGAGCGTCTCGGCGTGAGGCCGGGAACGCGCGTCTTCACGCTCGCCGGCCGCATCCCCGAGCTCTACGTCACGGCGCTCGGCGCGCTGAAGGCGGGCGCCGTGGTCTGCCCGCTCTTCTCGGCCTTCGGTCCGGAGCCGGTCTACACCCGGCTCACCCTCGGGGAGGGAGCCGTGCTGCTCACGACGCCGGCCCTCTACCAGAAGCGCGTCGCGGCGCTCCGGCCGCGGCTGCCGAAGCTCGAGCACGTCCTCCTGGCCGGGGCAACCGGCGAGGCCCCCTCCGGCACGCTGCCCTTCGACGCGCTCCTCTCCACGCCCGGCAGCTTCGCCACCCGCGGAATGGACCCCGAGGCCCCCGCGCTGCTCCACTTCACGAGCGGCACCACCGGCACGCCGAAGGGCGCGCTCCACGTGCACCGGGCAATCCTGGCCCACCGGGTCACCGCGCGCCTGGCCCTCGATCTGCGCCCCGACGACGTCTTCTGGTGCACCGCCGACCCCGGGTGGGTGACGGGCACCTCGTACGGGATCCTCGCGCCGCTCGCCCTCGGCGCCACGCTGGTCGTGGACGAGGCCGAGTTCGATCCCGAGCGCTGGTACCGCCTCCTCGAGGAGGAACGCGTCACCAACTGGTACACCGCTCCGACCGCCGTGCGGATGCTGATGAAGGCCGGCCCGGAGCTGGCGCGAGCGCGCGACCTCTCCCGCCTGCGCTTCATCGCCAGTGTGGGCGAGCCGCTCAACCCCGAGGCCGTGCTCTGGGGGAGCGAGGTCTTCGGCCGGCCGATCCACGACAACTGGTGGCAGACCGAGACGGGCGGGATCATGATCGCCAACTTCGCAGCCTGCGAGGTGCGGCCGGGCTCGATGGGCCGCCCGCTCCCCGGGATCGAGGCCGCGATCCTGCGCCGCGACGAGGCCGGTCAGGTGATCGTGCGGCAGGGCCAGCCCGAGGTCGTCACCGAAGCGGGGGTGGAGGGGGAGCTCGCCCTGCGGACCGGGTGGCCCTCCATGTTCCGCGGCTACCTGCACCAGGAGGAACGCTACCGGCGCTGCTTCGTCGGGGGATGGTACCTCTCGGGCGACCTCGCCAAGCGCGACGCCGACGGCTACTTCTGGTTCGTCGGACGCGGCGACGACGTGATCAAGTGCGCCGGGCACCTGATCGGGCCGTTCGAGGTGGAGAGCGCGCTGATGGAGCACCCGGCGGTGGCCGAGGTGGGGGTGATCGGCAAGCCGGACCCCGTGGCGGGCGCGCTGATCAAGGCCTTCGTGGCGCTGAAGCGCGGCTTCGAGCCGACGGACGAGCTGGCCCGGGAGCTCCTCGGCTTCGCCCGCACCCGCCTCGGGCCCGCGGTGGCGCCGAAGGAGATCTCCTTCGCCGCACAGCTCCCTCGGACCCGCAGCGGCAAGATCATGCGGCGCCTGCTCAAGGCCCGCGAGCTCGGTCTTCCCGACGGCGACCTCTCCACCCTAGAACAGACGGAGAAGGAGACGTGACCCAGAGCGAGGCCGCCCACACCCTGCGCGCCCACGCGCTTGGCCTGCTGCGCGAGATGCTGCGCATCCGGCGCTTCGAGGAGCGCTGCGCCGAGCTCTACCAGGCGACCAAGATCCGCGGCTTCCTCCACCTCTACATCGGAGAGGAGGCGGTGGCGGTGGGGGCGATGCAGCCCCTTCTCCCCGAGGACGCGGTGGTCTCCACCTACCGCGAGCACGGTCACGCGCTGGCCCGCGGCCTGAGCCCCGCCTCCGTGCTGGCCGAGATGTACGGCAAGATCGAGGGCTGCTGCCGGGGCCGAGGCGGCTCGATGCACCTCTTCGACGCGAGGACGCGCTTCTACGGCGGAAACGCGATCGTGGCGGGGGGGCTGCCGCTCGCCGTGGGGCTCGCCCTCGCCGACAAGCTCTCGGGCCGCACATGCGTCACGGCCTGCTTCTTCGGCGACGGGGCGGTGGCCGAGGGAGCCTTTCACGAGTCCCTCAACCTGGCCGCCCTCTGGGGCCTCCCGGTGCTCTTCCTCTGCGAGAACAACTTCTACGCCATGGGCACGGCCCTTGCGCGCTACGAGTCGGAGACCCACCTCAGCCTGAAGGCGGCGAGCTACGAGGTGCCCGCCTGGACGGTCGACGGGATGGACGTGCTGGCGGTGGAGCACGCCGCGACGAAGGCCGTGGACGCCATCCGCGGCGGCAGCGGACCGCACTTCCTCGAGCTCCAGACCTACCGCTTCCGCGCGCACTCCATGTTCGATCCGGAGCTCTACCGCGCGAAGGACGAGGTCGAGGCCTGGAAGAAGCGGGACCCCATCGCGACCTTCTCGGCGCGGCTGCGGCAGGAGGGCTTTCTCGACGACGAAGCGCTGGCCGCGCTGGAGGCGGAGCTCGGGGCGGAGCTCGACGCGGCGGTGGCCGCGGCCGAGGCGGGCGCGTTCGAGCCGGTCGCGGAGCTGACGCGCTTCGTCTGCAGCGAGGAGGGGCGACGATGACCGGAGCGAGCGCGACGCGGCGCAAGCTGACCTACCGCGAGGCGGTACGCGAGGCGCTCCGGGAGGCACTCACGCGCGACGAGCGGGTCTTCCTGATGGGCGAGGACGTGGGCGCCTACGGCGGCGGCTTCGGCGTGAGCCGCGGGCTCCTCGAGGAGTTTGGCCCCGAGCGGATCCGCGACACCCCGCTTTCGGAGGGCGCGTTCGTGGGCGCGGGGGTCGGCGCGGCGCTCGGCGGCATGCGCCCGATCGTCGAGATCATGACCGTGAACTTCAGCCTGCTGGCCCTGGACCAGATCGTGAACAACGCAGCCACGCTGCTCCACATGTCCGGGGGGCAGTTCAACGTGCCGCTCGTGATCCGCATGACTACCGGGGCCGGACGCCAGCTCGCCTGCCAGCACTCGCACAGCCTCGAGAACTGGTACGCGCACGTCCCGGGGCTCAAGGTGCTCGCGCCGGCCACGATCGAGGACGCTCGCGGGATGCTCTGGCCGGCCCTCGAGGACCCCGACCCGGTGGTGATCTTCGAGCACGGCGGGCTCTACAACCTGGAAGGGGAGCTCGGCGCGAACGTTATAGAAGGATCGATCTACAACGCGGCGGTCCGTCGCCCCGGCCGGGACCTGAGCCTGATCACCCACGGGGGGAGCCTCTACAAGACGCTCGAGGCGGCCGAGCGTCTCGAGGCGGAGGGGGTCTCGGCCGAGGTGCTGGACCTGCGGAGCCTGCGGCCCCTCGACCTCGAGAGTATCCATGACTCCGTCCGGCGCACGCACCGCGTGGTGGTGGTGGACGAGTGCTGGCGGACCGGCGGCCTGGCGGCGGAAATCCTTGCGTCGATTCTAGAAGGATCGTTCTACGAGCTCGACGCGCCTCCGGCCCGGGTCTGCACCGCGGAGGTGCCGATCCCCTACGCGCGCCACCTGGAGGAGGCCGCCCTGCCGCAGGTGGACGGGATCGTGGCCGCCGCACGCGGAGCGCTGGGACGATGAGCGACTTCTGCATGCCCTCGCTGGGCGCGGACATGGAACGCGGCCGCATCGTGGAGTGGCGCGTGCAGCCGGGCGAGGCCGTACGTCGCGGCCAGGTGGTCCTGCTCGTCGAGACCGACAAGGGGGTGATCGAGGTCGAGATCTGGCAGGACGCGGTGGTCGAGGAGCTGCTGGTCCCCGGGGGCGAAGACGTCCCCGTCGGAACTCCGATCGCGCGCTTGCGAGAGAGCGCGTCGGCCCCGCCCCCGGTGCCGCAGGCCCCGGCTCCGTTCCGCGAAGCCCCGGCTCCGATCCAGCCGGTGCCGGCTCCAGTCGGCTCGCCGCCGGCGGACAGCGCGCGGCTCAAGGCCAGCCCGCTCGCGCGTCGCCTGGCGGCCGAGCGTGGCCTCGCGCTGGGGACGGTCCGGGGGAGCGGACCCGGCGGAGCCATCGTGGCCCGGGACCTCGGACCGGGCGCGGCACCTGTGGCGACCACGGCGCCCGCGACGCCGGCGGAGACGGTCCGAGCGGAGCACGCCGAGGCAGCGGCCCCACGCGCGCCTGCCGCGCCCCCCGCCGACGAGACGCCCCCCATGCGGCGCGCCATCGCGCGCGCCATGAGCCTCTCGAAGCGGGAGATCCCGCACTACTACCTGGCCACGCAGATCTGCCTCGAGCGGGCGATGACCTGGCTGCGCGAGGAGAACGAGGGCCGTCCGCTCGAGGCGCGGCTGCTACCGGCGGTGCTCCTGCTGAAGGCCGCCGCCCGCGCCGTGGCCGCCGTGCCCGAGGTGAACGGCTACTACCGCGACGGGCGGTTCGAGCCCGCCTCCGCGGTCCACCTCGGCGTGGCCATCTCCCTGCGCGAAGGAGGTCTGGTCATCCCCGCCATCCACCACGCCAGCACGCTGAGCCTGGGAGAGCTCATGGACGCCCTGACCGACGTCTCCGAGCGCGCCCGCTCGGGGCGTCTGCGAAGCTCCGAGCTCACGGACGGAACGATCACCGTCACCAGCCTGGGCCAGCGCGGTGTGGAATGGGTCCAGGGCGTGATCTATCCGCCGCAGGTGGCGCTCGTGGGCTTCGGCAAGGTGGTGGAGCGCCCGTGGGCGGAGGGGGGTCTCATCGGAGTGCGCCCGCTCGTCGGGACCACGCTGGCCGCCGACCACCGCGTGAGCGACGGGCACCGCGGCGCGATGTACCTGGCCGCCATCGACCAGCTGCTGCAGCACCCGGAGGAGCTATGACCCCTCGCGTCCTCACCGAAGCCGAGGCCCGGACCGCCGCCCTGGCGGCGCTCGCGGAGGTAGCCCCCGAAGCGGACCTCGCCGCGCTCGATCCGGCCGCGAACCTGCAGGAGGCGCTGGATATCGACTCGATGGACTTCCTGCGCGCGCTCGTGGCCATCAAGCGGCTGACCGGGGTCGAGATCCCCGAGCGCGACTACGCCCGGGTCGCGACCCTGCAGGGCTGCGTGGCCTATCTCCGACGGGGCGGGCCCGGCTAGGGACCCGACTTCTTCGAGGGGCGGGCATTTTTTCCCTTGCATGCCCCACGCCGGTCGATCATATTGCCCAGGCCTCGCGTGGAAGCTCCATCCGAGCTTCGCCTCCTTGGTCACCCCCCCCAGTGAAGCCTGAGTCCGTGGCGGGTGGCAGGTCCCAGGGCGCCGATTTCTCGCGCACGCATCACCCTAGAACCCTAGGACTCAGGAGAGCCAAGATATCGCCTTGTCTACGTCCACCTTCGACGCGTTCAACCTGCGTCCCGAGATCGCCGCCGGCGTCCGGGCGGCGGGTTACCAGACCCCAACCCCCATCCAAACCCAGGCCATCCCCTCCGTCATGGAGGGGCGCGACCTGCTCGGGCTGGCCCAGACCGGCACCGGAAAGACCGCGGCCTTCGCGCTGCCCATCCTGCAGCGGCTCTCCGAGGGCCCGCGCCGCCGGATCCGGGCGCTCATCCTGGCTCCCACGCGGGAGCTGGCGGCACAGATCCACGACTCCTTCGTCACCCTCGGCGAGAAGACGGGCCTGCGCAGCGCGGCCATCTTCGGCGGCGTGGGCTTCAACCCCCAGGCCTCGAAGCTGCGCTCGGGCGTGGAGATCGTGGTGGCCTGCCCCGGCCGCCTCCTCGACCACCTCCGCCAGCGCAGCATCGACCTCTCGAAGGTCGAGGTCGCGGTGCTGGACGAAGCCGACCGCATGTTCGACATGGGCTTTCTCCCCGACGTGCGCCGCATCCTGGGGCAGCTTCCGGCCCAGCGACAGACGCTCCTCTTCTCGGCCACCATGCCGACGGAGCTGGACCGCCTGGTGCACGAGGTCCTGAAGAACCCGGTGCGCGTGCGCGTCAATCCTCCGGCCCCCGCGGCCACCGTGGCGCACGCCCTCTTCCCCGTGGCGCAGCACCTCAAGACCAAGCTGGTCCACGAAATCCTGCGCAGCGTCGGAGAGGGCTCCGTGCTCATCTTCACCCGGACGAAGCACCGGGCGAAGCGCCTGGCGCAGCACCTCGCCGGCGAGGGGCTGGCGGCCACCTGCCTGCAGGGGAACCTCTCGCAGAACCGCCGCGAGGAGGCCATGGGAGGCTTCCGCGACGGGACCTACCAGATCCTGGTGGCCACGGACATCGCCGCGCGCGGCATCGACGTGGCGAGCATCTCGCACGTCATCAACTACGACATGCCCGACACGGTGGACGCCTACACCCATCGCATCGGGCGCACGGGTCGCGCAGCCCGCACGGGGGACGCCTTCACGCTCGTCTCTCCCGAGGACGGCGCGCAGATCTCCGCCATCGAGCGAGTGCTCGGCACGCGGCTCGCGCGACGCACGATCGAGGGCTTCGACTACTCCGCGGCGGCGTCGCCGCGCGAGACGCAGCGCACGCAGCCGGGCCAGCCTCGCGGCACGGGTCAGGGAGCGCGCGGCAGGCAGTCCGCGCAGAGGGCGCCGGCGCGGGAGGGACGCGGTGCCGGTCAGGGACGCGGTGCCGGTCAAGGACGCGGCGGCAGTCAGGGACGTGGCCCCGGTCAGGGACGCGGTGCCGGTCAGGGACGCGGTGCCGGTCAGGGACGCGGTGCCGGTCAGGAGCCGCGGGATGAAGCGTCGCAGCGCCGGGCCGCGCCGGTCACCCCGGGCGCACGCACGGAGGAGGCCTCGGCCGCCGATCCGGCCCAGCGACGCCGTCGTCGCCGCCCCCCCGCCGCCACGCAGGGAACGAGCTCGCGTCGCGACACCTCTCCGCGCAGCGGCGCAGGCGCCGACTGACCGGGTCTAGAACACCGATCGGTGTTCTAGACAGGCCCCCTCCTTCCTCAAAGAAGACCTCCCCCGCGGCGCTATCGCGCCTCGGCACGCCGCCCAGCGCCGGACCGGATGCGGGCCGCAGCACGAGCCCTCAGGGTCGCTGCGGGTAACCCATCGCGGTCAGGATTGGGCATCGAAGCGGAAAACGCCTTGCCGCGCGGTCCATGCAAGCGGTAGCGTAGTTCTTGGCCTTGGGGGGCCCATCCCGCGTCCTTGCACGTCTGAGATCCGTTCTCCCCGAGGCGCCTCATTTGCCCGCGCGCTCGACAGGTCGCGCCGATCCGCGACCGGAGAGATGGGGACCGCGCGCCAATCGGAAAGGAGATGGAGAGATGGAGAGATGGAGAGATGGAACCCGGAGACGTACGTCGTGGAGTAAGTGGGCAGGATTCCTCTTGCTCGTGCCGCTCGGTCCGGGGTGCACGGGGGATGCAGAGCCCCGCATCCTGAACCGCCAGGCGGCCCTTTCTTCCGAGTCGGTCACCGTTCTTTCTCCGGACGAGGTCGCGGGGCGGCTCAGGGCGGCCCAGGCGCGCGTGCAGCCGACCGGGCCGAACAAGCAGCAGTGCGGCGGAGCCCGCATCGACGGTCCCGTCACCCGGCAGCAGGAGGCCTACACCCCCTATACGCGGCTCACGGCGGCCAGGAAGGAGCCATGACGATGTCCACAAGAGCGACGACGTCTTCCTTGGTCCGAACAGCCATCTCCGTCGCAACACTTGTGGCGACGTTCTTGGGCTCCCCCACCAGCGCCGAGGCCTTCTGCGCCTGCAAGAGCGGGATGTACTCTACCGCGAACTCGGCGGTTTGGATGCTCTACCAGCACGCGAACGGCATGGAGAACGTGCTCGGGGGGGACCTCACCGTCATCGAGGATGTCGAGAAGGCCATCAAGTCCGCGATCGAGGTCTGGAACACTGAGGGGCAGTCCAACAAGCGCTTCTTCTACGCCGGCCGCACGAGCATCGACTTCTACAACAACAGCAGTGTCCAGAACGCCGTGCTGGTCCGCGCCACGACGAGTCAGAACGAGTGCGGCGACAACGCCGACGGATGCATGAGCTTTCAGGGCAGCTCGTGCTCGGGTACGCCCGCCAACTGCACCGTGGGCCGTATCCTCGTGCAGCGGACGAGCTACCTTCTAAACGGCGACACCTGGTCCTTGAACCCGACCACGGGTAAGCGAGATCTGACGGGCCTGCTGGTCCACGAGCTCGGCCACGCGCTCGGGCTGGACGACATGGGCAGGTGCGGGCAGCACCCGGTCTCGGTGATGAACAGCTCGTTCGGTAGATATACCGCCGGGGCGCAGTACCTGCGACGCGATGACATCGAGGGGGCGGTCTTCTGTCAGTACTGGCGCAACTGGCAGCTCAAGCACCAGCAGTCGAGCAGCGGGGCGAGCTGGGCGCCCGGCTCGACCGGGATGCCGTCGATCGTGCCCGACACCCGCTTCGGGTCCATCTCGACCGATCACCAGAACAACCTGGGCCGCCTCTACGTGGCCTACCCCTTCTCCCACGCCGCCAATCTGCAGGTCTACGATACGCAGACCGGCTGGTCGGGCCGCTCGATCATCGACAACTCGGAGTACGGGCGAACCTACAACCCGGTCTCGGTGGCCGCAGCGACGGACGCGCCCGGACGCTACTTGCTGGTGGCGTTCCTGGCGAACGAGCAGACAACAAATATGTGGAAAGACATCCGATTCGCTGTCTCGTACAACGGGGGCCTGAGCTGGGGCTTCAACGAGTACCTCAAGCACGCAGATGGCCGCCGAGTGCAGACCGACGCAAACGGCGTCACCGTGGCGTACGACCCCGGAAGCCACCGCTGGGTCATCCTCTACGCCAGCTCCGACAAGATCCTCGGCAGCCACACGGTGACCTGGAACGGCAGCCAGACCCCCGGCTTCGGCGCGATCATCGGGGGACGAGACGTGCCGGCCATCGCCTGCCGTCACCCGGATGTGGCCGACAACTGCATGCTGCTCGAATACAGCACCACCGGTTGCCGCAGGACCCTGCGCGGGCATGTCTACGCGGGCGGCCAGTTCATGCTCAACACTCAGGCCGAGATCGACTGCTCCGATCCGAGCCAGCTCGCGCACGAGACGCCGGCCCTTACCGGTGCGCACTACGACTACTATCCATGGGTCCGGGCGCGTCCCAGCCGGCCGGGGCTCGAGTACGAGATCCGGGTGGACACGTCGAAGCACTACTGGGATCCGGCAACGCCAGGGTGGGGCAACTCGCCGACGAGCTTTCCGGCCCTGCAGTACCACGCCATCAGCGAGCCGGCTCTCGGGTACGTGAACAGCGTCTACTACGCCTTCTATCTCGAAAAATATGCGCTGGACTGAGGAGGAGGGAGGACCGATGCGACACATCCTAGCCGGCCGCCCAATTCTTCGAGCGGGGGTCTTCGCCGTTCTGGCCTCCCTAGCGGGCGGCTGCAGCTCGAAACCCGACGCAGCCAAAGACGCTGCGCCACTCGACGCTCCGTCCGTGGCGCTCGAAGGCGGGGGCAGCGGCGACACCACCCCCGGAGCCTGTGAGATCCAGTGCGCAGACTGCGTATGCGCCGCGATCTGCGACAACAAGTCGCACGCCCTGGACTGCTTGCTCCCGAACGAGTGCGACTGCTTCATCGACGGCAAGTCCATCAAGACCGTCGCCCTAGCTTGCGGCAGCGTGCAGGCGATGGTCACGGCCTACAAGACAGTCTGTGGCTTCCCGGGCCGCGAGCCGAAGCAGCTCGACGGCTCCGTCCTGCGGCGCGACGGCCCGATCGTTCCTCCGGGCTACGAGAAGGACCTTGGCGGGAGGAGAGATCGCTAGCGCCCTACCCGCGCCTTGTCCCGCTGGGCCACCCGATACTGCTTCACGAGGTTCTGCTGCGTCCGCTTGTCCGCCCAGCGGTAGAGCCAGGCCGCGACCTTCTGCAGGACGGGACCCTTGGGCGCGAGAGGCGTCGCACCCTCACCGCCGAAGACGAGCGCGTAGGTGGCCGGCCCTTCCTCGCGTTCACCCTGTCCCAGGGCAACCTCCCTCCGCAGAGCGAGCAGCGGTCGCTGTCCCCAACCGCGAACGAGCGATCGACTGCTCATGGCCGTCAGGGAACCGCTCCCCGGGCCGGTGGCGCGAAAGATCCTGAGGTCCAGCTTGTCCGCCGAGGGCGTGACCTCGGCGCCAAAGCCCGCCAGCGCTCCGTCGCTCCACGCTCGGGGAACCAACGCATCGCTCAGCGGAAGAAGCGACAGGCCGTAGGAGACCACCGTCGCTCCCAGGTCCAGCCGACGCTGCAGCTGGTCGGCGCCCTCCACGCGCAGGCGGTCCGTGCCGAGAAACTCTCTCTTGCGCCACCGGGGCGGCTGCCGCTCCTCGTCCCGGACGTGGCCCTGTCGGTGGTATGGAGCAACGAGCTGCGACACCTCGCCCCACAGCGTGCCGTACCCTGCGCGGACCAGCGCGTTCTCGAGCTGCCCCATGGCCGTCGCGTCCCACGCGTCCGCCCAGGCCGACACCGGCAGCGTCAGCACGAGCAAGCCCACCAGGCGCACCGAAATGCGTCGCATCACGAACCTCCACGGGTGTACGCCTGCGGGTCTTTGCAGCTTTCGTTCCATGGATGTTTGCCAGCCATATTCGGATAGTTGCGTGCGGCGCTTTGGCGTCACGCAGAGCGAGTGGGGCCCCGTGGCCCCGCGGACGCGGCGGATCGGGTAGCCGGCCAGTAGGCGGAGGGATCGTTAGCGAGTTCAGTGCGCGGGTGCCGTAGCCGCCTGCTTGCCGGCGAGCGCCCGCCCGAGCTTCGCCACGAGGCGCTTCGAGCCGACGAGCCCGAGGCGCAGGAATTCCGCGGGCAACGAGTGCTCGCCGTAGAGCGTCTTCGGCACGAGGTTCTTGAAGGAGTGGCTCCGCACGTTCTCGACCGCCCCGGGTAGCAGATAGAGGCGCAGGGGCGCCTCGGCCGCGGCGAGCATCCTGCGCATCGTGAAGAGCGAGGAGAAGAGCGAGAAGCGGGTCTCCCGCGGCGCGCGCAGCGAGGGGAACGCGTCGAGCAGCGCCGAGTTGCAGTTGTTCGTGAGCAGCGCGAAGGGCTTCCAGCGCTCGTTCTTGATGCGCTCCTCGGCCCGCAGGACCTCGCTCTTGCGCAACCGCACCGGCACCGCGATGGCGAAGGGAGGCATTCCCTCCCGCTGATACGCCTTGAGCTCCCGCTTGAAGAAGGGATTGGCGAAGAGGAAGCCCTCGGCCTTGTCCTGTCCCTCCTCGTGGATACGCCAGCCCTTCTCCGTGAACTCGTAGGCCTTGTTTCCCACGCGAACCACCGAATGACCGAACACCACGTAGTAGGGCGCGAAGATCCACTCCGCGTCGACGAAGTCCTCGGGTCCGGCGCGGTCGAAGGCTTCCTGCTGCTCGCCGAAGAGGCGCGCCGCCGGCGTGCGGCCCAGCACGCTCGCCTCGAGCGGGCGCTGCGCCTTGCGCGGGAGCTCGAAGGTACCGAAGGTCTTCACGGTGGGCGAGCGCGGCACGTAGTACCGATAGGCTTGGGCACTGCCGTATTCGCCCTCGATGCCCGTCGCTCCCTTGACCAGGCCGAGATGGCGCCGGGTCGGAATTCCGGCGGGCGCGCGAACCTCGGACCAGCTCTGGCCGTGGAAGGGATCGTAGAAGCTGTCCACGATCGTCTCGACCCCGTCGATGCTCGCGGTGTTGATGCCGTGATCCATCCTGCGTCGCCCGAGGGGCCCATCCATCCACACGCTCACGTAGCGGCGCTTGGCGTCGATCCCCGCCCGTTGCAAGAGCACGTTCATGAGCAGGGAGTGCTCGCGACAGACGCCCGCCTTCGTGGCCACGGCGGCGCCCAGCGAGACGATCTCCCCGTCTCTACGACGCTGGATACGCACGACCGTGTCGTGCCAGCGGATGCTGCCCCTCCCCACGGGCATGGCCTTGCGCACCGCCTGCCGCAGGAGATCGGCCTTCTGCCGCGCCGGCGTCGAGCTCCGACCGAGTTCGTCGGCGAGCTTCAAGAGCGGGGCGAGCGCGGAGTGCCCGAGGTCCACGAAGATGTGCGGCTGAATCCCGCCATGCTCGAGACTCCCCTCGACGATCGTCCGATCTCGGATGCGGACCGGCCCCCACGCGACGTCGTAGTCATGGAGGGCGCCTTGGAGGTGGGCCTCGACGGGCACGGCGCCCGCGACACCCATCGTCGCGCCGACGAGCACCACCGCGGCGAGGAGGCGCAAAGAGAACGATCGTGCGAGAGCCCGATGAGTGTTCATGGTCGTTGTGTTGTGGCTGCTGACTTCAAGTCTCATGCCATCCTGGACGAGGGCCCCCATCGCGCATACTCGCGTCATTCAAACCACTTGCGAAGCGCAGGCCGATCGTCAGCCTCGCGCCCCACCTAGCCACCTGACGCCGCTAGCATCCTGAGGCCCGAGTCCCCACGGGCTGCCGCATCTGCTACCGTGCGCGGGCCATGCGCGCCTTGGCCGCCTTGCCTGCCGGATTGCTCGGACTATTGACGGCCCTCGCCGCGGCCTGCTCGACGGGACGCGCCCCGGATCAGGACGGCCGCGTCTCCGATGCGGCGATGGCCGACCAGCGAGCAAGCGCCGACGGACGCGGCGACGGCACCGCGCTCGATGCGCGCCGGGACGCGCCGGGCGATGCGCGAACCCCGGACGGCCCACGCGGCGATGCCACCGCGGCCGATCGCGGCCCCTGCCAGCCGGTCGTCCCGCCGCGGGCGAACGCCATCGATCCCTGTCGGCTCGCGCACCGGCCGAGCGACCCACGGCACCTCTCCAGCCGCACGCCGACGGCGATCGAGTCCGTCACCGTACGCCTCGAAGCCACCGCCGGGGACGTCAAGAAGGTCGTCCTGCGCCTCTGGACCGGCGTGCTGCGCGAGCTCCCGATGACCCTCGAGAGCTCGAGCGCCGGGCTCGACATCTTCAAGGTCACGATCCCCGCCTCGGCGCGCCCGACCTATTACCGCTTTCGCCTCGAGGACGGCAGCGCCACGCTCTTCCTCACGGCCAAGGGGACGAGGACCGCCCCGACGGGGGCCGACGACTACTGGCTCGCGCCCACGGCCTCGGGAAAGACGCTGCACTACCCGACGGACCTCGCGCAGCCGGAGCTGCTGCTGCGCGGAGCCACCGGGAGCTACACCAAGGTGGCGATGAGCTTCGAGAGCCCGCTGCGCGCCGGCGCGACGAACCTCGGCGCCGCGAAGCAGGAGCTCTCCTTCTACCTGCGCGACGCGAAGACCGGGGTCGAGGACCGGCCGCCGGGGGGAGGCGACTACCGACTCCCCGCCGACCTCGACGAGGCGTGGCTCGAGAAGGGCACCCTCTTCGATGTGCCCCCCGAGCTGCTCGACCTCGGACTCGTGGACGTGCACACGCACCCCTTCGACGCGAGCTGGGCCTACGACCCGAGTCCCATGACCGCGCTCCTGCCCGCGAACGGCATCACCCACGCGCTGACCATGACGCCCGACACGATCGCGCTGCAGCTGAGCCGGCTCGCCGCGCTCCACAAGGCCCAGCGCTGGATCGTGCCCGTCGTGTGGGTCATCCCCGGGCAGCACGCGGTCGCCGACGTGGAAGACCTCCTCGCGCACCACGGCTTCAAGGCGATGAAGTTCCACCCGACGGTGCACAAGTTCCCCGCCGACGGCGCCATCGTCGATCCGTTCATGGCTCTGGCGGTGAAGTACAAGGTGCCCGTCGCCTTCCACACCGCCACCGACGACCCGAGCACCCCCACGCGCCTCGTCGCGCTTGCCAGGCGCTACCCGACGGTGCCGATCGTGATGATGCACACGAACCTCGGGGCCCTCGAGAAGGCCTCCACGCTCGCGCTCATCCAGCCCGTGCCGAACCTCTACGCGGAGACGAGCTGGATGAATCCGTCGTCGGTCCTCGAGGCGATGCGCACCCTCGACGCCAGCCGCACGCTCTTCGGCACGGACGCCACCGTGGACGGCCTGCAGCACTTCAGCAAGCAGAGCATCGCGAACCCTCAGGGGCAGTTCGTCTACACCGTGCCGCAGGTGATCGCGGAGGTGAAGGTGAAGGCGCATCCCGACGCCTACGCCAACTGGGCCCGCTTGACGGCGATCCGGCTCTACGGGCTGCGCTTCCGTCCCGATCCGGATCTCCTCGACACGGACGGAGACGGAACCCCTGACGCGACCGACGCCGACGCCGACAACGACGGGCGCGTCGGCGCCGCGGACCCCGCACCGCTGGACCCGTCTCGCTAAGTAACTGATATTACTTCTATTGCGCGTGCCGCGGCGCGCGCTAGACTTAAAGTAGTTTCTTAGGTGTGACCAGCTGGTCAAAGGCCGCCGAAGGATCTATGCTGCGCCCCGTCAACCATCCGAAGAGGCATGCGCATGTCGAAGGAACTGAGGTTCGATGACAAGGTTGCGGTGATCACCGGCGCGGGCAACGGACTCGGCCGATCGCACGCTCTGATGTTCGCGGCTCGCGGCGCGAAGGTCGTGGTGAACGACCTCGGCGGCGGCTTCACCGGCGGAGGCAAGGGCTCGGAAGCCGCCGACCGCGTGGTGGCCGAGATCAAGGCCGCCGGCGGGCAAGCGGTGCCGAACTACGACTCGGTCGAGGACGGCGCGAACATCATCAAGACGGCCATCGACGCCTTCGGCCGCGTGGACATCGTCGTGAACAACGCCGGCATCCTGCGCGACGTGAGCTTCCAGAAGATGACGCCGGAGGACTGGGACCTGATCTATCGGGTACACGTCCTCGGGGCCTATCGCGTCACGCACGCCGCCTGGAACCTGATGCGCGACCAGGGCTACGGCCGCATCATCATGACCGCCTCCGCCGCCGGCATCTACGGCAACTTCGGCCAGGCGAACTACAGCATGGCCAAGCTGGGCGTGGTCGGCTTCGGCAGCACCCTCGCCCTCGAGGGAGGCCGCCGCAACGTGCACGTCAACTCCATCGCGCCGCTCGCCGGCT
Source organism: Deltaproteobacteria bacterium (assembly GCA_020848905.1). NCBI lineage: Bacteria > Pseudomonadati > Myxococcota > Myxococcia > Deltaproteobacteria bacterium. The sequence goes on along the minus strand of JADLHG010000036.1, from coordinate 45,868 downwards.
CGCGCATGACCGAGACCGTGCTCCCCAAGGAGCTCCTCGACGCGCTCAAGCCCGAGTACGTCACGCCGCTCGTGATGTGGCTCTGCCACGAGAGCTGCGAGGAGAACGGCGGCCTCTTCGAGGTGGGCGGCGGCTTCTTCGGCAAGCTGCGCTGGGAGCGGGCCGAGGGCCTCATGCTGCGCACCGGCCGGAACATCACGGTCGAGGACGTGAAGCGCGCGTGGCCCAAGATCACGGGCTTCGACAAGGTCACGCACCCCGCGAACGTGGCCGAGTCGCTCCAGCCGATCCTGACGAACGCGCAGGCCGGGCCGAGCAAGGGGGGCAACGAGTTCATCGACGTGGACGCTGCCCTCGGCTACGAGTTCCCCGAGGTCAGCTCGAGCTACAAGGAACAGGAGGCGGCCTTCTACGCCCTCGCCGTCGGCGCGGCGGCCAATCCGCTCGACGAAAAAGAGCTGCCGCTGGTCTACGAGATGCACGGCAAGGGCTTCAAGGTGCTTCCCACCTTCGGCGTGATCCCGGCGCTCTCGACGATCATGGAGCAGGCCAAGAAGGGCGTCACCGCGCCGGGCCTGAACTACGGCTTCGACCGCATCCTGCACGGCGAGCAGTTCACGCAGGTCATGCGGCCGCTCCCGAGCAAGGCCACGCTCAAGCACCGCGTGAAGATCAAGGACATCTACGACAAGGGCAAGAACGCGGTGGTGGTCACGGAGATCAAGTCCTTCGACGAGGACGGCGAGGAGCTCGTGCGTAACGAGCTGACGGCCGTCGTGCGCGGGGCCGGCGGCTGGGGCGGCGACCGCGGTCCGTCGAACGACGTGGCCTACCCCGAGCGCGCCCCCGACGCGAAGTTCGAGGCCAAGATCCCCGAGAACCAGGCCCTCCTCTACCGCCTCACGGGGGACTGGAACCCGCTCCACGCGGACCCCTCCTTCGCCAAGGCCTTCGGCTTCGAGAAGCCGATCCTGCACGGCCTGTGCACCTACGGCTTCGCCGCGCGGCAGGCCATCACGGCCTTCTGCGACGGGGACCCGAGCCTCTTCAAGAGCATCCGGGTGCGCTTCGCGGACAGCGTCTTCCCCGGCGAGACGCTCGTCACCGAGCTCTGGAAGGAGTCCAAGAACCGGATCCTCGCTCGCTGCAAGGTCAAGGATCGGGACAAGGTGGTGCTGACCAACGCCGTGATCGAGCTCTACGATGAGGTGCCCAAGAAGAAGGAGAAGGCCAAGGCGGCGGCCGCACCGCAAGCGGGAGCTCCGGCAGCGAGCGCCGAGCCGGCCAGCGCGGACGTCTTCACCGCCATCGGCGGCTACTTGAAGGCGAACCCCGACATGGCGGGCAAGGTCCAGACGGTCTTCCAGTTCAAGCTGTCGAACCCCGACTCGCTCTACACGCTCGACCTCAAGAACGGCTCGGGCTCCTGCACCGTCGGTGAGACGGCCAAGTCCGAGTGCACGCTCGAGCTCTCGGACGCCGACTTCATGGACATGTGCACGGGCAAGGCCGACCCGAACAAGCTCTACTTCGGCGGCAAGCTGAAGATCTCGGGCAACGTGATGGCCTCGCAGAAGCTGACCTTCCTGCAGAAGATCGACCCGGCGATGGTGATGGCCGCAGCCAAGGCGCGCGTGGCGTCGGGCGGCGGCGGAGCGGCGACGGGCGCGACCGCGGCGGCCCCCGCCTCGGACAAGCTGACCAGCGCGGACGTCTTCGCGGCGATCCGCGACTACGTGCAGAAGAACGCCGAGACGGTGAAGGCCATCGGGGTGGTCTTCCAGTTCCGGCTCACCTCGCCGGAGAGCGTCTGGACCGTGGACCTGAAGCAGGGTGCCGTGGACGCGGGCGAGGCCGCGAAGTCCGAGTGCACGCTCGAGCTCTCCGACGAGAACTTCATGGCCATGACCTCCGGAAAGGCCGACCCGCAGAAGCTCTACTTCGGCGGCCAGCTCAAGATCTCCGGCAACGTGATGGCCTCGCAGAAGCTGTCCTTCCTGCAGAAGATCGACGTGAACCAGGCCAAGGCGGCCATCACGGCGGCGCGCGCGTCGGGCGCGGGGCAGGCGGCTGCGGCCACGACGGGGCCGAAGAAGGCCGAGAAGGTGGCCGGCCTGGTCTTCGAGAAGCTGGCCACGCGCCTCGCCGCGAAGCCGGACCTCGCGGCAGAGGTCGGCGCGGTGGTCTGCTTCAAGGTGGACGGTCAGGCCTGGACAGTGGACTTCAAGCAGAAGGGCACGATGAAGTCCGGGGCCGACGCCACGGCCGAGACGACCGTGACGATGGATGACGAATCGCTCGGGCAGGTGGCCAAGGGCGAGCAGACGCTGCAAGCTCTCTTCCAGAACGGCAAGGCGCGCGTGGACGGGGCGATGCGCCCGGTACACAAGGTGGCCCTGCTGATGGCGGGATTGCTCTAGCTCTCGAGCTGCGTTCGAACGGCCGCCCGCGCGGCGGCCCAAGGAGGTCTGAGGAATGCCACGCAAAGTGAACGTGATCGGCGTCGGGATGGTGAAGTTCCAGAAGCCCGGCGCGAGCGACCCCTATAACGTGATGGCGGCGAACGCCGCGCGCGCGGCTCTGGCCGACGCCGGCGTGGACTACAAGGAGGTCCAGCAGGCCGTCTGCGGCTACGTCTACGGCGACAGCACCTGCGGTCAGCGCGCGGTCTACGAGGTGGGCCTGAGCGGGATCCCGGTCTTCAACGTGAACAACAACTGCTCGACGGGTTCGAGCGCGCTGATGCTCGCGGCGCAGGCGGTGGCCGGGGGCCTCGCCGAGTGCGTGATCGCGATCGGCTTCGAGCAGATGGAGAAGGGCGCGCTCGGCTCGAAGTACACCGACCGCACGAACCCCCTCGACCGGCACGCCGGGCTGATGAACGACGTGCAGGGCTTCACCGAGGCTCCGCCGGCGGCGCAGATGTTCGGCGGCGCGGGACGCGAGTACCGCTGGAAGTACGACACCAAGCGCGAGACCTTCGGACAGGTGGCCGTGAAGGCCCGCGACCACGCGAGCCGCAATCCGCTCGCCATGTTCAACGAGAAGATGACTCTGCAGCAGATCATGGAGTCGCAGGAGGTCTTCGACCCGCTCACGCGCTTCCAGTGCTGCCCGCCGACCTGCGGCGCAGCCGCGGCGATCCTCTGCTCCGACGAGTTCGCCCGCAAGAAGGGGATCTCGAACCCGGTCTACATCGCCGCGCAGTCGATGAAGACCGACTTCGCGACGAGCTTCGACGAGAAGAGCATGATCAAGATGTGCGGCTACGACATGGCGGTGGCCTCGGCGAAGGAGGCCTACGAGAAGGCCGGCCTCGGTCCGAAGGACATCCAGGTCATCGAGCTGCACGACTGCTTCACGGCCAACGAGATCCTGACCTACGAGGCGCTCGGCCTCTGCCCCGAGGGGGGCGCCGAGAAGTTCATCTGGGACGGGGACAACACCTACGGCGGCAAGTGGGTCACGAACCCGTCGGGCGGCCTCCTCTCGAAGGGACATCCCCTCGGGGCCACGGGGCTCGCGCAGTGCACGGAGCTCGTATGGCAGCTCCGCGGCCAGGCCGACAAGCGCCAGGTGCCGAACGCCAAGGTCGCGCTCCAGCACAACCTGGGCCTCGGCGGCGCCTGCGTGGTCACGATCTACCGTAAGGACTGATCCCCCCCCTCTTTTTTTCCCGCGCCGCCCTCTCGGCCCCCCGCCCTCTTCGCGCCCCCCCTCGCCCGCCTCGGGCCCCGCCGTTCGGGACGCCCCCTCGGCACACGCCCCCCATCGTGCCATACTCACCTCCGCGGGGGGCGGTGGAGGGCGTCGTGGACAACCTCGGCACGGCCAGCGAACCCGCGTCGCGCACGATTCCCGAGGAGCTCATCGGTCGCGAGGTAAGCGCGCGGGCCCTCAGCCCCTTCTTCGAGGCCGCGCGACGCAAGGGCCTGGACCCCGAACGGCTCGCGAACGGCACGGGCTACGACCTTGCCCAGCTACGAAGTCTGAACCAGCGCATCTCGTGGGCCGCGTTCGCGCGCTTGATGGCGAACCTCGGTGAGGTATTCAACGACGAGGAGCTCGTAGAGCTCGGGTCGTCGTTGCTGGACTCACCCTACCTGCGCGTGCTGGTCGTGCCCGCACGGCTCCTCTTCTCCCTCGCCGACACCTATCGCTGGGCCTTTTCCCCCGGGGGACCGGCCGCGCGCCTCGTGGTGGGTCCGGAGACCAGGATCCTCGAGGTCACGCCGGGCCTGCTGAGGATCGAGGTGCGCATGCGACCCGGCTACGCACCGTCGCGCGAGAATCACCTCGTCCTGCAAGGGGTCCTGCACGGCCTGGCGCGCTTCTTCGGCGCCCACGAAACCGAGGTCACCCAGAGATCCCTGCCGGACGGAGCCGTCTTCGATATCCGGATCCGGCGGAAGACGGGCGCCCTCGCGTCGCTGCGCAGCTCGTGGACCTGGCTGCGCACCGCGTGGTCCGTTGGCGACGAGCTCCGCCGAGCCCACGAAGAGCTCGACGAGCGCTACCTCGAGCTGCAGCGCGAGATCGCGGAGCGCAACCGCAGCGAAGCAGAGCGACAGCGGCTGGAAGCGCAGCTTCTCCAGGCCCAGAAGCTCGAGGCCCTGGGACGGCTGGCGGGAGGTGTGGCCCACGACTTCAATAACCTGCTGCAGGTCATCCTCGGCCAATCGGGGCTGCTCCTCCTCGAACTGCCGAACGGGCACGCCGCGCGCGCGGGGCTCGAGGAGATCGAGAAGGCCGCGCAGCGAGCGGCCGGGCTGACGCGTCAGCTCCTCGCCTTCAGCCGGCAGCAGGTGGTCGAGCCCCAGGTGCTCGATCCGAACGAGGTCGTCACCGAGCTCGGCAAGATGCTGCGCCGCCTGGTCGGTGAAGACGTGGAGCTGGCGATCGTCGCCCGTCCCGGCGTGGGGCGTGTCAAGGCGGACCGCGGGCAGCTCGAACAGGTGGTCCTGAACCTCGTCCTGAACGCGCGCGATGCCATGCCCCGGGGCGGAAAACTGACCCTCGAGACCGACCACGTGGTCCTCGATGCAGCCTACGAGCGAGGTCATCTCGGCGCCGCGCTCGGCCCGCACGTGCTTCTCGCCGTCAGCGATACCGGCATCGGCATGGACGCGGCCACCCAGACACGCATCTTCGAGCCCTTCTTCACGACCAAGCCCAAGGGCAAGGGCACGGGCCTGGGACTCGCGACAGTCTTCGGCATCGTCAAGCAGGCAGGTGGTAGCGTGGGCGTCTACAGCGAGCCGGGGCGGGGCACGACCTTCAAGGTCTACCTGCCCTGCACCGAGGAAGAACCCACCACAGCGGCCTCCCTTCCCGACCTCTTCTCGACGGGAGGCTCGGAGACGATCCTGGTCGTGGAGGACGACGCTCAGGTGCGCGCCGTGACCCGTGAGGTGCTCCTGCGCGGCGGCTACCGCCTGCTCGAGGCGGCCACCCCCGAGGCCGCCCTCGCCGCGGCGCGCGCGCACGCCGGTGAGATCGATCTCCTGCTCTCCGACGTGGTGCTGCCGCAGATGAACGGTCGGGAGCTCGCGGAACTGCTCCTCCTCGAGCGGCCGCGGACGAAGGTCATCTACATGTCCGGCTTCACGGCCGACGCCATCTCCGGCCACGACCTCCTGCGCACCGACGCTGTCCTCTTGCAGAAGCCCGCCAGCCCCGAGCTCCTGCTACGGCGGGTGCGCGAGGCGCTCGACGCGCGACCGTGAACCTGCACGCCGAGACTCGGCCGACATCACTGCGCCGAGGGAATCCCCAGGCGCTTCATCTCGTCGCGCAGCTTCAAGGAAGCCATCTCGTCGCGCGTGACCTCCTTCTCGCGGCGGCCCTTCGCATCCAGCACGAAGTAGCGCCACCCGGCCTGGCCGTTCTTCTTCACGAAGAACTGCTCCTCGTGAAAGGTCCCGTCGGAGAAGCGATAGAACTTCGACTCGGTGGTCTTGCCCTTGCCGACGCGACGCAGGATCAAGGCCTTCACGGCCCCGTCGGCCGCGTTGAAGAAGGTGACCTCGGCCTGACGCGTCCGCTCCACGCCCAGACTCCCGTCCGCCGGGTGCTCGAAGACCGAGTGCTTCGCCTTGATGCCGGCACCAAGTATGTAGGAGCCGTCATGGGTGACCTTGGCGTCGAAGAGCTCCATCCCCCCGCTCCCGGGGAACTGCGGACGGTCCGTCCCGGCCGCGTGCGCGTCCATGATGCCGAGCGCCATCCGCGCCGTGTAGGCCGCGCGCTGTCGCAGCGCGATCGGCACGTTGCCCTGCCGCAGCTCGGTCACGGGGCTATAGGCCGGTTTTGCAGACGCGCTCTTGGGGGCCGCGTGGGCCGACGGTGCGGCAAGACCCAGGACAGCGCAGACAACCAGAACCATGCGTCTTTTTGCGCACATGGCAGCTCCTCTTGGTGGATGTGATGCCGGAACTCCATGCATGCGATGTGCCAGGTCGTGCGCGAGATAATGGTCGTAATTTTGAGCGGTTGGCGAGAGCGGCGAGCACTCCTGCCGGCGGGAGTAGCCGTCCACCTGCGCGCGCCGTCCGGCGCGGCGACCGACGAGCCGTTTGGATCCAGAGACTTGGGCGGCGGCCGGGATGGCTCCCGAGGGCTCCGCTCCGCGGGGGGCCGGGCGACGAGAGGGGATCTCGGCGTTCTACCGCGGCACGTCGAGCTGCGTTTGCTTCTTCCCGTCGCGCACCACCAGCGCCCCGCGCGGGGTGGCCAGCGGATTCTTGCTCGCCTTCTCCAGACTGGCCCAGGGGAACATCACGTACCCCGTGACCGGCCGGCCAGCGTCGAGGAAGCGGAAGAAGACCTGGAAGCCGCCGTCCTTGTTGTACTGGTCGTCGCGGCTGTAGCGGGCCGGGATGGGCCGGAGCCCCGTGTCGAGATACGGCCCCTGGTAGTTGAGGTTCGTCTCGAGCGCGCGCGTGACCTTGATACGCGCGACCTGGATCGGGGCTGCGGCTGGATTCGTGCGACGCCAAGCGTCCGCCAGCCAGCCTCGCGCCGCGGTCGTGACCTTGTTCCGGGTATCGCGATCGCGGATCGCGCGGGCGGCGATATCCGCGCGTGCCGCGGAGCACACGCCAAGGACCAGGAGCAGGCCCGCCGCGGCGGACAATACACTCCGAACCGTACGCTGAACGCGCATTTCCTTCACTCCGTGATGGTTGCGGAGGCCGCTATGGCAAGGTCCATGCCCTCGGGGCAGCACGGCCAACAGTCGGAAAAGACGCCGCTGCCGGCCCGCCCGCGGCGCGACGCGCCACCGATTCCCAGAGATCCGGGATGATCCTCGTCGAGAATCGTGGATCAGCGCGTCTCGACCACCACGACACGATCTGCTTATTCCGCGGCGCTCAGGGGATGAGGCAGGGCGCCTCGGGATCGTGCGCGGCAAAGCGCACTCGGGCCCTCGCCTCGCACGCGCTCCCGTAGCTGTAGCGGCAGCCGAGCACGCAGGTGTCGTAGACCCCGAGGTCCACCTCCTTGCTGCAGCCGCAGTCGGGGCGGCACGGTTTGTCCGGAAGGCGACGCGCGGCGAGCGCCGGATAGACGCGGGCGGCCCAGGCGAAGCTGTTGCACTCGGCCCGGGGAGCGCCGAGCGCAGCTCGCAGCTCGGGGCTGCAGCAGACAGTCAGCGAGAGCCCCGCCTCGCGCGCGAGGTCCGCGAGACGCCCGGCCAGGTCTACTTGTGCTGCCAGTGGAACCTCGGGGACCTGGTCGCGCGTCTCGTGCGCGTAGGCCCGGAGGTCCGGCGCGACCTGCCGCGCGTAGGAGGTGAGAAACGAGATCGCCACGCGATCCACCTGACCCGCGAGGCGCTCGGCCAGGCGCGCGAAGGTCTCCAGGTGGTGCGCGGCAGGATAGCGGCTCGAGACGAAGACCGGGTCGTAGCGCCAGAGGATCGCGCTCGCCGGCACGCGGCGGGCGAGCTCGGTCACAGCCTCGAGGGCCCGCTCAGGCGCCGGCACGTGCGGCTCCACCGCGGTCCCTCCGAGGCCGGTGACCGTCACGTTCCAGAGCACGGGGTACCCGCGCGCGATCACCCGCTCGAGCACCGGGAAGAACGGGCGCGGCCACTTGCTCCAGAAGGCGAAGTGCGTGACCTCCTCGGGGCGCAGGCTGCAGCGCACGCGGCGCGGTGGGCCGAGCGGCACGTACTCGGCGAACCCCTCCTCGAGGCGCCGCGCGAACCAGGGTCCGAAGAGGGCCGGGATATCCGTCCGCCGGCTCACGCTGACGGCGCGCGCCTCCGGAACCAGCGACGACGCGCTCCACACGGCGCTACCGACGGAGGGCGAGCTGGGTGAGCGCCGCTTGCATGCGCCGCTCAACCTCCGAGGCGCACCGGGTGACGTAGTCCGGGTCGGCGGCCGCCTCCTCCCCGGTCCGCTCCGGCACGAAGGGCGGCAAGATGGACATCCGCACCTGCACCGGCAAGGGCAGATACGGTGGCGGAGGACCGAGGGTGAGTCCCCACGGAACGCTCAGCGTGAGGGGCCAGACCTTGAAGCGCAGCACCCGGTCGGCGCCCAGCGCGCGCGAGAGCCAGCGCAGGTCGTCCAGGATGAGGAAGCTCGAGTGCGAGCCCGCCGCCACGACCGGGACCACCGGGACTCCCGTCGCGATGGCCAGCCGCATGTAGCCGCGCCGCCCGTCGAAGACCAGGCGGTGGCGGTGCCGGAACGGCCGCATGGCCTCCACGTCTCCGCCCGGGTAGACCAGGGTCTTGTGCCCCGCGGCGAGGAGGCGTCGCGCGTTGTCGTGGTTCGCGCGCACGGCGCCCAGGGTGCGGGCGATCTCCCGCAAGAGCGGCAGCTCCATCACCAGCTCGTGCGCGAGCCCGTACGGCACGGCTGTCAGGCCATGCGCCCGATAGACCGCTGCGGCGAAGATGAGCGTGTCGACGGTGTAGATCCCGCCGCTGTGGTTGCCCACGTAGAGCGCGGCGCCCTCGGGGACGTGCTCGGTCCCCCGCACCTCGGCGCGGTGGTAACGCCCGGCGAGCCGCTCCGTGAGCTCGGCGAGCCCTTCGATGATCCTGGGGTCTCGGACGGGGATCTCGTCCGCTGAATACCGCTGCACGCTGCCTGACCTCGTCTCCCGAGGTTAGCACGGCGTACGCGCCACGCACGCGCCACCCCCATACGCCCGTCAGACGAGCTCGTCCACGTCCCGCCGGATGAGACCGCTCACCCCCGCCACCTTGCGATACCGATCCTCCGTCGCCGCGGCGGGCCCCCCCGGCGCCCCGGTCGTCGAACCGGAGTGGAAGACCAGCGCCGAGAGGTTGCCCTTGCCATCCACGGCCATGCTGGGGTTCTGGAGCAAGAAGGCGCGCACCGCGGGCGTGAGACGCTGCACCTTGATCCAGATCTGGCGGGGCCAATCGGTGGGCATCCGGAGCGTGGCCCCCCATTTGAGCTTCGCCCGGAGCTGCCGCGATTCCCAGTATGGGCGCGCCCCGACAACGTTAAGCCCGGTCAGACCCCGCGCGTTGGCCCAGCGAAGCGCAGCAAGGTAGATCGCGGAGGCCACGCCCTCGCGGTAGAGCCGCGGATCCCCGTCGGTGCAGCCGATCCAATGGAGAAATCCCAGCTCCCCTTTGGCCTCCACCACGCCGCCGCCTACCCAAGCGTCGCCCTGGTAGATCTGGAGCAGCTCGCTGCGGGCGAAGGCCTGTCGCATCTCCTCGCGGGTCGCGGGCAGCGCGATCGCACCGTGGCGCACGCGCATGCTGGGCTCGTACATGGTGGCGAAGAAGCGCTCGAGGTCCTCGTCCCGGCGGGAGGGCTTTCGCTCCGTATCGAAGCCGTTCTTGCGCACCAGGCGCAGCTCCTCGCCACGCAGCCCCTTCGGCAACCGGTCGTAGAGCTCGGTCCACGTGCCGTGCGCCGGAATCACGCACTCGACGTGGTACGGCACGACGAACGCCCGCTCCGGGGCGAACGCCTGCGCGCGCTCCCCGTCCGCCTCCACCAACACCAGATCCCCCGGAAGCTCCTGCGGCCTCCGGAGCTGACGGAGGAGCAGCGTCCGTCGCCCCACCTCCCGGGGCGGCTGCGGGAAGAGCAGCTCGCGGTAGAAGAGCCAGCTCCCCGCGCTCAGGCCCCCGGCGGCCACGGTGAGCGGACCGGCAGGCGTCTCGCCGCGAAACACCCCGAGCCGGACATACGGCCGGTGGCGCAGCGCCTCTTCGTACGCGAGGCGCAGCCGCTCGCGGAGGGCCGGAGGCGTGGCGGCGACGAGGCGCCGTGCAAGGGTGCGGAGGCTCGAACGTGGATCGAGGTTCATCGTGGCAAACCGTTCGAGAAGACCTGCGAGGCCAAGCGATGCGGTCTCAGAAGTGCGTCGGCTCGCGCTTGAGCAGCCGGCCGCGACCGACGGTGCCGACGAACTTCCCGTCCCTGGCGGCGACCTCGCCGCGCACCGTCACCACGTGCGGGCGCCCCTTGACGGGCCAGCCGTCGAAGGGGTTGTAGTCCACCGCCATGACCTGCTGCGAGGCGCTGATCTTCCCCTCGTAGGCCGGGTCGTAGACCACCAGGTCCGCGTCGCTGCCCACCTGGATGGCTCCTTTGCGCGGGTAGAGGCCGAAGAGCTTGGCCGCCTGCGTGCTCCCCACGTCCACGAAGCGCTGCAGGTCCAGCTTCCCGGCCTTCACGCCGTAGGTGTAGAGCAGGTTCACGCGATCTTCGAGAGCCGGGATGCCGTTCGGGATCTTGGTGAAGTCGTCCTTGCCCATCGGCTTCTGCGTCGAGAAATCGAAGGGCGCGTGGTCGGTGGCCACGGTGCAGACGATGCCGTGGCGGAGCGCATTCCAGAGCACGGACTGGTTGCGCTTGTCCCGGAGCGGCGGCGACATGACGAACTTCGCCCCCTCGAAGTTCGGGCGCTCGGCGTAGGTCATGTCGAGCAGGAGGTACTGGATCAGCGTTTCCACCCAGACGTTGACCCCGCGCAGCTTGGCGTCGAGCGCGGCGCGCAGCGCCTCCTCGCACGAGAGGTGCACGATATAGACGTGCGCGTCGTGGAGCTCGGCGAAGGTCATCAGGTGGTGCGTCCCCTCGGCCTCGATCAGGGGCGGGCGGCTGTGGTAGTGCCACTCGGGCCCGGTCTTACCCTCGCCGAGGAGCCGGCGCTGCAGCTCGACCACGGCGGTCTCGTTCTCGCAGTGGGCGGTGGTCATCACGCCCAGCTTCTTCGCCAGGCGCAGCGTGTGGAAGAGCTCCGTGTCGTCGATCCCGAAGGCCCCCTTGTAGGCCAGGAAGATCTTGAAGGAGGGGAGCCCCTGCCCGACGATCTCGGTCAGCTCGCGCTCGATCCCCTCATCGAAGCGCGTGACGGCCATGTGGTAGGTGAAGTCGCAGGCCGACTTCCCCTCGGACTGGCTGTTCCAGGTGGAGAGCGCGGCCAGGGGCTGGTCCTTGCGCGTGGGGATGACGAAGTCGATGAAGCTGGTGGTGCCTCCCACGAGCGCCGCCTGGCTACCCGTGGTGTAGTTGTCCTTGGAGAATGTCCCCATGAAGGGCAGGTAGATGTGCGTGTGGGGGTCGATGAACCCCGGAAAGACGTACTTGCCCGTCGCGTCGATGACCGTCGCGCCGGGGGGTGGCGCGAGGTTCTTGCCGATGCGGGTGATCGTCTCGCCCTCGCAGAAGATGTCCGCCACGTACCGCTCGCTAGCGGTCACGATCTCGCCGTTCTTGATCAGCAGGCTCATGGGTACCCTCCCTCCGAGAGGGCGACTCTACACCAAGTATGTAGGGGGAATAGAGGGGTGTCAGCGCCCGGCGGGCCGCGGGACGTCGGGGCACCGCGTCAGAGGTGGGCCACGGAGAGCTTCGCGAACTGCACGCTGACCCGCCCCTGCGTGGCCTGCGGGTACGCGCCGGCCTTGAAGTAGTTGTCCCAGGTCCAGTACGAGATGTCGCGGTTCAGCTTCTCGCTGCCGTTCACGGTCACGATCAGGCGACTCCCCTGGACCTTCACCTCGTAGTCCACGTACCCCGAGTAGCTGCCGCAGCTCACCTTGTTCTCCGTGTTGCCGGACTTGTCCGCCTTGTAGCGGATGAGCAGGACCCCGTCCTCGAAGACCAGCCGCGTGAGCGGCGGGGCGCTCTGACCGTCCGAGCCGATCCCGTGGATCTGAAGCACCGTGATCTTGTTGGGCGAGAGGGTGTTCTGCACGACCTTGCAGCGAGCCGTCAGGACGTGCGTCCCGCTCGCGGCGTTCCAGTTGGGGCGGTCGCTGTTCGGCGTGAGCTGCTCGCGCAGCTCCGAGCGCACGTAGCTCGAGTTGGAGGTCGAGCCCTTCTCCGCGGCGTCGAGCGAAAAGACGAGCTCCTTCGACGCTCCGTCGAGATAGAAGTGCCCGTCGGAAAAGCCCGCGAGCAGCTCTCGGGGTTGGACGTCCCGGGGCCCGGGGAGCTGGAGCTTCCAGTGCCCGAGGTCGAAGAGGTCGGCTGGCTGCGACCCACGGGCATCGCCCGGACGCGCCGGACCATCGGCGAGGCCGGCGGCGGCGTCGGCCAGCACCGCGGCGGCGTCCGCCAGCACCGCGGCGGCGTCCGCAGATCGCCAGGACGGCGGGAGAGGCCCGGCATCTTCTCCGCGCGGCGCCTCCCCGGTGCAGCCCGCGAGCGCCGCGAGAGCCGCGGCGAGGGGCAGACACAGGAGCTGGGAACGAGCTCGGCGTATGGCTCTGGCCTCCACGGGCCACAGCCAGCAAGGAATGGACCACCAGCACCCGCCCCTCGGACCGGGCGGGCGGCGCGTAAGTCGGAGAGAATACGTCGGTGCCCGGACACGCTGTGCGGCCCTTACGGTGCGGCAGGGCCACGTGCGTAGCGCGCGCGCAACGAGCCCGCCTATCGACGACCGCCGGCCAGGAGCCTCGCGAAGAAGCCCTGCCCCGGACGCTTGGGCGCACCGAAGGAGAAGTTGCGCGAGCCACCGAGGAGATCGCCCAGCGCGAACACGGCCGACTGGGCGCTGGCCTTGCGCAGCCGGGCCATCTTGGAGCGCACGTCGAGGAGCCGTCCGGCCTCCTTGCTGCCGAGGTGCCCCTCACGCGGGGCGAGCTGGCGGTGCTCGGCCGTGAGCTTGGGCAGGTCCGTGTTGAGCAGGTCCAGCGACGAGAGCACCGACATGGCCGCGACCGTGAAGGCGTTGTCGACAACTTGGGGGTTCACGAGGGCGAACGACGCCGTGCTCAGGCCCTGCAGGAGCAGCGTGTGCCGCTCGAAGGCGTGGTCGTCCGTGGCGCCGCTCGGGAGGCGAGAGATGGCCGCGCCGAAGGCCTCGTCTCCGACGCGCTCGCCGATGTGCTTCTGGTGCAGGGCGAGCACGGCCTGCTCGAACGCGGCCATCACCCGCAGCCCGTCGCCGTCGAGACGGTTACCCGCCCCGTTGAGTCCGAGAGCTGCCTGGTGCAGCTCCGTGGCGAGGGAAAACCAGTCCCCGCCGGCCGCCGGGGTCTCGGCGCGGCTCGCCGTGGCGAGAGATAGGGTGCAGAGCAGTGCGGCAAGTCCGGGAACGAGGCGCCGTGCGCGCGACATGGGATCCTCCTTCAGGCTGTGACCGGCCACGGCATCACGAAGCGTGACGAGACGTGGGCTGGCGATTCGGAGCGTCGGGCACGAAGACCGCGTGCTCCGAGGCCGGCCCAGAGCAACGGCCGTGCCCGGTAAGGCGCCGTCGACATCACAGAGGTTTGTCTGCGCGCCGCCGGGGGCTCGAACCCGCATGGCTGGCTAGAGGCGCCCCGCTACGGGCGTTGGAAAGATCGTGAGCGCCCACGGACGTTTGCACTGAAACAGCGCGCTGCCGACGAACCGCCCGGTGGGCGGGACGCGCGCGCTACGGCTTCTCGCAGCCGCACCCGCAGGTGTCCTCGAAGCCCTTCTCGCCGTCGGGGCAACCGAAGAGGAGCGCCATACACTTGTTGGCGTCCTTGGCGACCCAGGTCCGCTTCGGGTTGGTGTAGTCGCAGGCCGCGGGCGTCTTGCAGCCGGCCCCGCACTCGTCCTTGAAGAATTCCTCGCCGGACTTGCACGCGACCATCGGCTGCACGCACACGTTGACCCCCTGGACCAGGTACCGCCGCGCCGGGTCGGCGTAGTTGCAGACGGGCTTCGTCTCGCAGCCGCAGCCGCACGCATCCCCGAAATACGCTTCCCCGGGGTTGCAGGTGAACTTGATGACCGTGCAGGCCTTCGGGTCCTTCGCCACGTACCGCTTGTTGCCGTCGCAGTAGCTGCAGGCCGGGGGTGGAGGCGCGGGGCAAAGGCTATCCCGGTCGGGGCAGCAATCTCCGTAGAGGCTGCACTTCGCGTCGCACCAGCAGCCGTCGGACGAGCGGCCGCCGCAGCTCTTCTTGCACGAGGGCTGCTTCTTGTCGCAGGCCCGTACCTTGTCGGGGCAGCAGTCACCGAACGTGGCGCACTCCGCGTCGCAGAAGCACCCGGCCGGGGCCTTGCCTCCGCACTGCCCCACGCACGAGTTGGACTGATCGGCCTTCAGCCCCCCGCGGGCCAGATACTCCTCTCCTCGCGGCGCCACCGTGGCGCCATCGTCGCCACAGCCGGCGAGCAAGAGGCCCATCGTCGTACAAGCTAGAGCCAGTTTCTTCGTCGCACCCATCGCGCCTCGCTCCTTTCGGGTCCTCGGAGCAAGAACGCGGGCCGCCGGGAGGTTGCAGGAAAAGTGGATGCGCCGCGCTACGGGGCGCAGGTGGCGGCCGCCCCCTTCGCGCCGGGGACGCACCCGCGGGCGCAGCGCCCGAGCTCGACGGGGAGGCAGAGCTCGCGGCAGGGGACCTCGGCCACCTGGGCCCGCAGGCAGGTCCGGAGCACCTCCCCGGCGCACGCGGCCCCCTCCTTCGGGCACTCCGCGCAGGGGTAGCCGCGGCAGAGCGCGTAGATACCCGTCGGCGGCGGCTCGCACGCGGCGCCTCCCGGCGTCTCGCTGCAGCGATAGCAGCTCGCGAGCTTCGTCCTCTGGCAGGTGACGCCGCAGAGCGGGTGCGCCGAGACCAGGCAGCCGTGGAGCTCGCTCCCCTGACAGAAGGTGCTCCCGGGCTGCGCACCGCCGCAGCTCGTGCACTCGGTGGCCGGACACCCCGCGGCCTCTTTCTGGGGCGTACAGAGCAGCGCGAGCTGCAGCGCGCCGGTGGCTCGGCCGTCGTGCAAGCCGAGACGACAGACCTCTCCCGGAGCGCACGGATGCGCCGACGAGCAGCGGGTCCGGCACTCCTTGGGGCCGAGCAAGGCGCTCGCGTCGTCCTCGAGCACCCGCCAGGCGTGACACGCCTCCCCGGCGGGACACCCGTCGTCCCGCTCGCACGGCCGCTTCGAAGAGCTCGGGTAGTGCGAGCTGCACGAGTCCCCCTCCGCCACGCAGCGCCCCGTCGTGGCGCAGCACTGGTAACCGGACCCGCAGGGGCACGGCGCCCCCTCGAGGGCCAGCTCGGGGACGCAGCTCCCGAGGAGCGCGGCCGAGAGCGCCGCCGGCAGCGCGAGCGCCCGAAGACGTCGCATCAGTAGCGCCCCTCGAGCTGCAGCCCCGCGCCCCCTGCGCCGAAGGCCGGGGTCACCGTGATCGCCGGAGGACGCGCCGGCCAGAGCTGCCAGAGCAGATATCCGACGGCTGCCGCACCCCCCAGCGCGTAGCAGCTCACCGCGGCCGCGTTGAAGCGCGCGATGCGTCGGTTGGCGTCCATCCGGTCGAGCTGCGAGGTTGTCTCGTCCGTTCGCCCGCGCTCCCGCAGCCCGAGCCCGGTCAGGATCCCCGCCGACGTGAGCGTGGCCAGCGCAGCGCCGAGGAGCGCCGGTCTCGCCCACGTCTGCCAGGGGCGACGCGGCAGATGGTCGTCCGCGCTGTCATCCGGGCGGTCGCGATAGCTCCTCAGCGCGCCCCCGTCGAAGGGGTCCCGGAAGAGCCGCCGGAAGGCCTCGTGCTCCGCCCCTCGGGCCCGGGCCGTGGCGAGCTGGCTCCTGAGCCCCGAGAGCCGCACCGTGGCAGGCGAGCGCTCGGGGAGCAGGTATTCCTCGCCGCTCCCGCGGCGGCGGACGTAGAGCTGGCCAACGGCGGGCACGAGCAGCGCCACGGCGCTCGTACCGGGATGCAGGTCCGCGAGACGCACTCCGGCGGCATCCTCGACGGTGAAGTGGCTGCGTCGCGGTCCGTCGAAGATGAGGCGCCGTCCCGCTCCGCGACGGAGGTCGCTCAGCACGGCGGCCGTCGCGGAGGCGCCACGCGGCGGTCGCACGAAGAAGCGCGGTCGGTAGCGCTCGTTCGGCACCGCGCGGTTGGCAGTGAAGATGAACGCGGCCGCCTCCTCATAGGTCACGCGCCCATCCCCGTCGAGATCCGCCGCCCCACGAAGCGCCGAGCGTACCTCGTGGCTGAAGACTCCCCCCTGGAAGGCCTCCCATTCGTGGCTGTCGCTCGCGGTCGAGGTGGAGAGCACGAAGCCCGCGTGCGCCGGCACCTCGGGATCGGGCGGCAGAAAGGACCCCGCGGCCGGCCGCCGCACCCCGCCCGGCCCGCGCTCGAAGACCGCGAAGTACGACTTGCAGGCGTCCACCACCACGTGGATCACCTGGGCGCGGCAGGCCGCGAGCAGCCGTCGCAGCGCCGAACGGGTGAAGCCGCCGTCGGCGAGCTGCAGGAACCCCTCACCGTCCCGCACGTCCCCATGCCCCGTGTAGAAGAAGTAGAAGACCGTCGGGCGTCCGCTCGCCCGAGCCGCCGCGATGCGCTCGTTCAGCGCCCCGAGCGCGGCCTCGAGCTCCGGCCGCCGTGGCGCGGTAGGCCTCGCCTCCGGATGGAGCTCGCGGGTCGCGCGGTCCAGCTCGGTGAGCAGCACCGTCTCGGCCCCGAGGGAGCGCAGGAGCTCGACGTTGCGAACCGCGTCGTCGTCGGCGTACTGCAAGGAAGGCAGGCTGCGGTCGGGGGCACGGTTGTAGCCCACGACCAGCGCGAAGAGGGCCGGCGCACGCGTCGGGGTCACCGCGGCGACGGAACCGGGCCGCGCGGCGACCAGCGCCGCAGCCACGAGGGAGAGGACGATGAGCGCACCCGCTCTCACGGTCCCTCGCGCGCCCCCTGCACCTCGAAGACGCGCGTGAGCTGCGCGACCCCGGGAAGCTCGAGGCGCGTGAGCGCGGTCGGGTCCTTCCGGCTCGCTCGCGCGCGCCGGAGCTCGGCCTCCACCGCGGAGACCTTGAGCGGCTCCACCGAGAAGAGGGCGAAGAACCGCAAGCGCCCGGGGCTCAGCCGGTGCTCGATCTCGGCGGGCAACTCCACCCTGCCCCGCCCGAGGGGGATGCTCGTCGGATCGCTCCCCTTGTGCTCGTAGGCCGGGTAGTACCAATAGACCTGCCCCGTCGCGTCCACAGCCACGAGCATCAGGTGGCGATAACGTCCTTCCCCGTTTCGCACGCCGAAGACGAGTCGCTCGTGGCTCCGGATCGGTCCTTCCACGGGCGCGTAGCGCCGGGTTCCTTCTACCCGCCGGTAGACCCACAGCGCAAGCCAGCGCTCGGTTTCGAGCGAGCCGCCGCCGCGCACCGAGAAGCTCCCCGACCCGGCCCCCGGTAGCCCCGGGCTCGGCTCCCGGAGGCGCAGGGCGAGGAGCGCCGCCGCGGCCAGCGCCAGGGCACCCCCGACCGCGACCGGGATCCACCGCCTCGCACGCGCGCCGGCGGTACGAGCGCGCAGCTCGGGTCCTTCCACCCGCTCCCCGGCGCGGACGCGCGCGAGCACCGCGCCCGACAGATCCTCCGCCTGCGCCTCGCGGGACTCCGGCCCGAGCCCGCGCACCAGCGCGGCCAGCTCCTCCCTCCGCCGCCGACACGCGGCGCACCCGACGAGGTGCTCCTCCAGACCCCGGGCGTCGTTCACCGACAGCTCGCCATCCAGGTGCTGGATCAGCCGGTCCACCGTCACGCAGCTCATGGGCCCTCCTCGGCGAACAGCCGCTCGTGGAGCTTTCTCAACCCGCGACAGACCTGCGCCTTGAGCGTCCCTTCCGGAAGACCGGTCACCGCCGACATCTCCTCGTAGGAGAGCTCGCCCGAGAAGCGCAGCGACAGCGCCGCGCGGGTCTTGTCGTCGAGCCCGAGCAGGGCGCGCGCGAGCTCCGCCTGCCGCTCCGCCGCGAGGAGCTGACCGAGAGCCGTGGCCTCCTCCCCGCCCGACAGGGCCGTCCCCTCCACCTGAAGAGCTGCCACCTTCGCGGCACCGCTCCGCCGCTGTCGGGCCACGACGTGGCAGCGGTGGTGGGCCAGCGTCATCAGGTAGGAGCGGAAGCGGCCCTGCGGCTCGTAGCTCTGGCGCTCGCCCCACACCACGAGGAACACCTCCTGCGCGACCTCGCGTCCGAGCTGGCCGTCCCCGAAAAAGCGCGTGGCGTACCCCAGAACGAGCGCCTGGTGCCTTCGGATGAGCGCCGCGAAGGCCGACTCCACCCCGCGCCGCACGAGGCGCATGAGGTCGTC
The DNA here is from genome assembly GCA_020848905.1 of Deltaproteobacteria bacterium. Lineage (NCBI taxonomy): Bacteria > Pseudomonadati > Myxococcota > Myxococcia > Deltaproteobacteria bacterium. The sequence continues at coordinate 27,347 of JADLHG010000036.1, read as the reverse complement.
GTCGAGTAGCTTCTCCTCGACGATCGCGGCCTCGCCGCCCGGGAGCACCTTCAGCTCGTGGCCCATCGGGGGTCATCCACCTGCACGGAGCGCATCGTGACACGGGCCGGCCGCTCGCCGACCCACCAAGTGAGAACGCGAGGCGGCCGATCGTTGCAGAGAACGGTCGTCGCCTGTAGAGGCGCTGAATTGCTTAACTTTTCTTGGAGAACGACCCGCGCGAGCCGGCGGGTCCAGGGAGGGAGGGGCGAAGCCTTCTAGTACCGCTCTTGCACGGCGTCGTTCAGCTGCTGCTCGTTTTCCACCTGGACGGCGAAGTACCGGACGCCCTCCATGATGAAGGAGTGGCGCTGGTTCGCCCCGTCGGGAACGCGCCAGGTGACGGTGCGGGCCGAGCCGTTCTGCTGACCGGCCACCGCGCCGAAGCGCACCGTGGTGTCCACGAGGTCGCGGGCCAGCCCGCCCACCGAGAGCATGCTGAAGCCGTGGTACCCCTCGGTGACGCCGTTCGCGACGTTGAGCGGGGCGTTCTCGTTGCGCAGGCGCCGGTTGGCATGGGTCACCGCCGCGTGGGCCGGAGTCGCGGCGAGCGAGAGCACGTTCACGCGAATGCGCTCGCCCTCCTGCACCGCCGCCTGGCCGCGGGCGCGCTCGTTGTTGGCCTCGTTGCGCAGCGTCTGGATCTGGTTCGGGTAAGCGTTGACGATGTTCTGGTCGTAGGGCTGCCGGGCACGTGCCTTGGCGTACTCGGCGTCATACGCCACCTGCTGCTCCTGGGCGCGGTTCGCCTTCTCCTCGGAGGACTGGAGCAGAGCCCGACCTTCGTTGATCTGGGCCTGGTTCTGCGTGGGCTCGCTCGCGTAGAGGTTGCCCGGCCGCAGCCACGCGCGAGCCGACGGGAGGAGGTCACCCGAGACGCGGTAGTTCTCCTGGCGCTGCGTGTAGTGGTCGAAGCGGGTCTCCTGCTGCTGCGGAAGGCCCGCCACGAGGCCGGTGACCGTCGGGATGCGCTGACCGTCGCGCGTGGTCCCCTCGATCTTGTAGATGCTGTTCGGCCAGAAGACGTGCTGCGGGTTGTGCGTGATGAGCACGGCCGGCTCGTTGATCCCCGCGTTGCCCGTGACGAACTCGAGCACGTTCACGTAGCGCGCCGCCGCCTCGGCGATCCCGCGCGCCTGGTCGCAGCTCTCGATGCGACCGCTTCCGGGGATCTGCGCCGCAGCCGAGGTGCGCTGACGCCCGACGCTGATGCGCGTCTCGGGCTGGCAGCCGCGCAGGTAGACCGCCATCGGGTCCAGAGCGCGCGCCGGGAAACGCGGGTTCGCCACCTGCACCGGCTGCACCACGAGCTGCGGGGGCAGGCGCCGCCCGTTCCACGAGCGTACGAGCACCTGCTGGAGCGGCTGCGCCTGCAGACGACCGTCGGCGGCCACGAGTCCGCCGTTCGGGCAGTTGGGCTCGGCCGCCCGCGCGTTCGCGAGCGCCGGCAAGAGCAACGTCGCGGCGCTGGCCAGGATCACCACGGCGTGGCCCAGGGTCCATCGCGGCTTGCCGCCGCGGGTAGCTGTCGTTCGAAGCATGGCTCTCTCTCCTCCTCAGTCGACGAACCGGCTCTCGGTTCGCCGTCGTTCGTGTCACCGCGAAGCCGACGAAAAGGCTCCGACGGGCCGAAATAGCAAGGAGAGGGCCAGCAGCTGCTGGAAGGCAAAGACCCCGGAATGATTTGCTGTGATGTTTTTCCCTGGCAGGTGGCGGTCCACTCGACGAGCGTCGCGACACTCGATTTCGGGAGCGCTCCGAAAGGGGAACGTCGCGACATACTCGCGCGACGCGGCTGCTGCCTGTCGTGTGCAGTGGAGCGGGCGTGACCAGCAGCGGTGGCGTCAGCGCTGGCCGAGTCGGCGGATCGTCTCGGCCAGGTGATCGGTGCCGGAGACGAGCCCCCGGGCGCGCGCGGCGAGGCTGAAGGGAGTCGGTGCCGCACAGAGATCGCAGTCCACCTTCTCGCCGTAGCAGCACGGGGTGCGTCGCTCGAGGCGGTAGTCGAGCGCGAGCGAGTTCTCGCGCATGTCGCAGCGGTCGGTGACCTCGCGACAGGTCGCCGGCCGCGCCAGGTCGAGGGCGGCCTCCTCGTTGACCACGAAGGCCCCGTGCCGGCGCTTGAGCTCGAGGAGGCGATCGAGGAGCTCATCGCGCGCCGAGAGCTCGAAGGCCAGCCCGCTCGCGTCCCCCTGCTGCGGCACGTAGATGCTGAAGATCACCCCCGCCACCTTGGGCCAGCCGGCGAGCTCGTCGGTGAAGGCGGGCAGGACGTCCAGGTTTCGCCGCGAGACCACCGTCTGCACCAGCACCCGGCGCGGAGCCTGGGCGATGGTGCGACGGGCGCGCTCGAAGACCCCCGTCCCCCGGATGGCGTCGTTGACCTCTTCGAGCCCGTCGAGCGAGACGGCGAAGGTCACCGGCCAGTCGGGGAGGGCTACGGTCCCGTTGGTGAAGATGACGTTGCCAGGGACGATCTCGGCGGCGTGCTCGACCACGCGCTTGCGGAGGAGCGGCTCGCCTCCGACCCAGGACATGAACTTGATGCGGTGCCGCTTCGCGAGGGCCTTGAGCTTGGCCACGAGCTCGGCGTCGGCGACGTCCCCCTCCTCGTGCGCGAAGGCCTGAAAGAAGAAGCAGGTCTTGCAGCGCAGGTTGCAGTGCCGCGTGACCTCGAGGATGCCGTAGGGGTAGAGCCGCTCCCCGTAGTCGGGGATCTCGACGCCGTCGTAGGAGATCGTGGGGACCGGAGTCGCGGGCATGAACGCGCACCTCCGCGCGACGGAAGGACTAGATCGCGGCGAGCGACTCCCCGAGCCGCTTCAGCCCGTCGTCGAGCGCGGCCTCGTCGATGAGCATCGGCGGCGCGATGCGCAGCACGTTGCCGTGGAGCCCCCCCTTGCCGATGAGCAGGCCACGCGCCTTCGACGCCTCCATCAGCGCGTTCGTGCGCTCCGCCGCCGGCTCGCGGGTCTGGTGGCTGTTCACGAGCTCGATGGCCTGCATCAGCCCCTTGCCGCGCACCTCGCCGATGAAGTCGAAGCGCTTCTGCAGCGCCTCGAGCCCCGCACGCAGCTTGTCGCCGAGCCGCCGCGACCGCTTCGGGATCTCTTCCTGCTCCATCACCTCGATCGTCCCGAGCGCCGCGGCGTCCGAGACCGGGTTGCCGCCGAAGGTGGAGATCGAGAGCCCCTTGAAGGAGTCGGCCACCTCGGGGGTGGCGATCGTCGCCCCCATCGGCGAGCCGTTCGCGATCCCCTTGGCGAAGGTCATGATCTCGGGCTCGACCCCGTAGTGCTCGATCCCGCACCAGTGATCTCCCGTGCGGCCGAAGCCGGTCTGCACCTCGTCGCAGATGAAGACCCCGCCGTGCTTCCGCGTGATCTCGACGGCGATCTGGAAGTACTCGGGGGGCGGCGTGATGAAGCCCCCGACCCCGAGGATCGGCTCGGCCATGAAGGCCGAGATGCGCCCGCAGGTCGTGGTCTTGATCAGCTCCTCGAGGTCCTTCGCGCAGCGCACCCCGCAGCCGGGATAGGTCTGGCCGAACGGGCAGCGGTAGCAGTACGGCGCGGCGAGGTGCTTGACCGTCGCCACCTTCGAGGCGACGAGCCGCCAGGGGGCGTGCCCCGTGATGTTCATGGCCAGCATCGAGCGCCCGGCGTAGGCGTGCCGCAGCACCACGAGCTCCTGGTTCCCGGTGTGCAGCTCGGCGAGGAGCACCGCGGTCTCGTCGGCCTCGGTGCCGGAGCTGGTGAAGAAGCACTTCTTCAGCCGTCCCGGCGTAAGGTGCGCGAGCCGCTCGGCCAGCGTGACCTGCTGCGCCGTCGGGTAGAGCGTCGAGACGTGCTGCAGCTCGAGCACCTGCTGGGCGATGCGCTGGTTAACGCGCGGCTCGCAGTGTCCGAGCGAGACGGTCAAAATCCCGCCGAAGAAGTCGAGGTACTCCTTGCCGTCGTGATCCCAGAGGCGCGTCCCCTGCCCCTTGGCCATCACCAGGGGCTCCTTGTAATAGGTGATCACGCAGGGGAAGAGGAACTCCTTCTGCTTGTCGCGGATCTGCTGCGAGGTCAGCTTGCTATCAGGCACGGCGGTCGTCCTTCCTGTTCGGCGCGGGTTACGGGAGCTGCTTGGTCAGGTCTTCGTAGGCGTCGGGGCGGCGGTCCCGGAAGAACTGCCACACGCGGCGCACCTCCTCGATCGTGTCCAGGTTCAGCTCGGCGGTGATGAGCTCGCTCTGGTCCTCGCTCCCCTCGGCGACGATCTGGCCGCGCGGGTCGACGAAGTAGCTCGTGCCGTAGAACTTGCCGATCCCCCACGGGGCCTCGGTCCCGACCCGATTGATGCACCCCATGAAGTAGCCGTTGGCCACCGCGTGCGCGGGCTGCTCGAGCTTCCAGAGGTACTGCGAGAGGCCGGCCACCGTGGCCGACGGGTTGAAGACGATCTCCGCCCCGTGCAGGCCGAGGATGCGCGCCCCTTCGGGGAAGTGGCGGTCGTAGCAGATGTAGACCCCGACCTTGGCGTAGGCGGTGTCGAAGACGGGGTAGCCGAGGTTTCCGGGCTTGAAGAAGTACTTCTCCCAGAAGCCCGAGGTGTGCGGGATGTGGTGCTTGCGGTACTTGCCGAGGTAGGTCCCGTCCGCGTCGAGCACGGCCGCCGTGTTGTAATAGACGCCGGCCATCTCGCGCTCGTAGACCGGCACCACGATCACCATCTTGTGCTTGCGCGCGTAGGGAACGAGGCGCTCGACGGTGGGGCCGGGCACCGGCTCCGCGGCGTCGTACCAGCGCTTGTCCTGGCTCGGGCAGAAGTACGGGCCGTTGAAGATCTCCTGCAGGCAGAGGATCTGCACCCCCTTCTTGCCGGCCTCCTCGATGAAGGGCAGGTGAGCCTGGAACATGGCCTCCTGGATCTCGGAGACCGGACGCGACTCGTCGTTCACCGGGTTCGCGCACTGGATGAGCCCACAACGAACGGTTCGCGGCATGGTCAGCACCTCGTGGAGCGGGGGTAAATTCGAGGGGCGCAGTATACGGCGCGGTCTCGCTGGCGAACAAGGCCGACCCGCAGCAGCCCGACCCGGAGCCGGGCTGGCCGGGTCACCTGACCCCATGCTCCGGGCGTCCCCCGCAGTTCCACGCAGATAACGAAGCTCTCCCGCGGCACGCCGCGTGCAGTGAGCTGCTGCAACGCCAGCTCCGAGGTAGGTCATGTTACAGGCCCGAAGCGCGCTCGCCGCGCTGCTGCTGCTCGCGTCTGCCCTCTCCTTCACGAACGTCCAGGCCAAGACCGGGCTCGTGAAGACCTTCCGGCGCGTCACCGGCCTCGAGGCCCTCGCGCAGCGCCGCAACGCCTCGGCAGCCCTCGAGCGGCTCGAGGCCTCCCTGGTCTTTCAGCGCCTCCCGTTTACGCAGCAGCAGCTCTTCCGCACTCTCCTCCGCCGCGAGGGACACAACCCGGCGGTCACGGGCTCGGTCGCGGGTCTGCGCAAGCCGAAGGTCACCCCGGGCCTGGTCGACCACCTGATCGGGGCGCTCTCCGCCGTGGCGTGGAACGATCGCTCGCAGTACCTGTCCGACCTCACCGCCGGGATGCTCTACAGCGGCGAGCTCGACCTCTTCGCGAAGTTCCTCGCCACCCCTGCCTTCGCAAGCGCGAGCCCCTTCGAACGCCTGTTCTTCAACACGGGCGTCAGGAACCGCCACGGGGTCGACTCCGTCAAGGCCAAGCTCGAAGCGGGGGAGGCCGACGCGCTGAAGACGGCCAATCCCGTCGCCGCGCTCCGCTCGCTCGGAACGGTGCGGTCGCTCGTCGAGTGGCCCAGGTGGGCCGAGCTCGGCCGACCGCTGCAGCAGGAGGTGCTCACCAGGGTCGTCGAGGCCTCCGGCAACGGCTCTCAGCTCGTCCAGAACGTGAAGGGCGCGTGCGAGTCGCGGCTCTGGTCCACGCTCGGCCCAGCGGCTCGAGAGGCCGTGATCCGCGTCCTCGTGCGTCGACCTGCCTACCTCGAGATGAGGCCGGGAGCGCTGGTCGGGTACCTGGCGAACCCCCGCTACGGCGAGCTGCGCGACGGTCTCGTGGCCGTGCTGAACGCGGCGACGGAGAGGCCCGAGGTGCCGCGGAACGACGTGCGCCTGCGGTACGTGCTGCGCGCCCTCAAGGTCGGGGTGTCGCCCGAAGAGCTCCGCGAGATTCTATCCGCCAAGCACGCCTTCGATGCGACGCGCGCCGACCCGCTCTTGGACCTGCTCTGGGGCACGCACCCGCGGCTTCGCGCGCTCGGCAACCTGCCCCCGGGGCAGGAGTCTCTCTACTCGACCCGTCTGCCGATGGCCGACGCGAGCGTTCGCCCGGTGCCCGACGCGGCCCTGCGGATGAAGGTCCTCGAGCGCGCCACGCGCAACCGCCCGAGCGACTACCTGCTCGCCGTGGTGAAGGACGCCACCGACGCCTTCGTGCGCCTGCCGAAGGAACAGAAGCGCGAGCTCATCGCCTTGCTCGAGCGCGCGGAACAGCAGCGCGGCGAGCAGCACCTGCTCTGGGAGGTCGCGCAGAGCGTTCCGCTCGCTCTGCGCCTCGGCGCGACGGTCCCCGAGGTCGGGGTCATCCTCGACGCGGCGAGCACCCGCCCGGGCACCTCGTTCACGAGCGCCATCAATCGCTACTACCGGCCGGAAACCCGCGTCCTCGATCCGCGCGCTCCCCGCAAGCCGGACGCGCGGGACGAGGGGCTCCGTCACCTCGTGCTCCGGCACGCTCTCGAGCACCCGCTCAGCACCATGCTGGCCGACCTCCAGCGGAGCCCGAGCTTCTCGGGGCTCGGCCAGGCGGACAAGCAGCGCGTGGTCAGGCTCATGGCCTTCGCCGAGACCCACGAGCCGCGGCTCGACGGAGCGCGCCAGCTCCTGCGTCAGCTCGCCGACCCGCAGTGCAGCGTCAGCTTCAAGACGGGGGGTCGCATCGAGGTCCAGCCCGGAAGGCTGGTCGTGCCGCGCCACCTGATTCCGGCCGGCGGGGCCCTCGGCCTCGAGGCCGGCAAAGCCCTGCTCGTGGCCTACAACCAGGCGCGCGGCGGCGACGCCTAGGGGGGCTTCCTAGTAGATGTTCGTGGAGCGCTTCTGCCCGGTGTAGTCCACGTACACGGTCTTCAGCTCGCTGTAGAACTCGACCGCGGTCCAGCCCATCTCGCGCTGCCCGACCCCCGTGGCCTTCACGCCGCCGAAGGGAAGCTGCGCCTCGCCGCCGAGCGTCGGGCTGTTCACGTGGGTGATCCCGGTCTCGATCTCGTCGATGAAGCGCTGCGCGAGCCGGAGGTCCTGCGTGTAGACGCTGGACGAGAGGCCGTACTTCACGCCGTTCGCCGCACGGATCGCCTCGTCGTAGCCCTGCACCTTGATCACCGAGAGCACCGGTCCGAAGATCTCCTCCTGGGCGATGCGCATCTCGGGTTTCACGTCCACGAAGACCGTGGGCGAGGTGAAAAGCCCGTGCGCCAGCTCGCCGCTCGCGAGCTTCTCGCCGCCGCAGACGAGGCGAGCCCCCTCCTGCTTGCCGAGCGCGATGTAGCGGTGCACCTGCTCGTACTGCTCGGCGTCCACCGACGGGCCCATGTGGATCCCCTCGGCCAGCGGGTTGCCCATGCGGTAGCCCTTGGCGGCGTTCACCACGAGCTCGACGAAGCGGTCGTGCACGGCCGCGTCCACGATGGCGCGGCTCGTGGCCGTGCAGCGCTGCCCGGTGCTGCCGAAGGCCCCGTCCACCGTCGCCGCGGCAGCCAGCGCCACGTCGGCGTCGGCGAGCACCACGAGCGGGTTCTTGCCGCCCATCTCGCACTGGCACTTCTTGTTGAGCTCGGCCGTCTGCCGGTAGATGAGCATCCCGATCTCGTTCGAACCGGTGAAGCTCACCGCCGCCACGTCGGGGTGCGTGACCAGGGTCTGCCCCACGGTCTCGCCGGGGCCGGGCACGAAGTTGAGCACGCCGGGGGGGAGCCCCGCGTCGAGGAAGAGCTCTACCACCAGGCGACCCGTGAGCGGCGTCTGCTCGGCCGGCTTGAGCACCACGGTGTTGCCCGCCACCAGCGCCGGGGCGATCTTCCAGGCCGGAATCGCCACCGGGAAGTTCCAGGGCGTGATGAGCCCCACCACCCCGAGAGGCTGCCTTTGCGTGTAACAGAGCGTGTTCGGCAGCTCCGACGGCACCACGAGCCCGGCCGCCCGCCGCCCCTCGCCCGCGATGAACTCCAGGATGCGGATCGCCTTCTTCACCTCGCCGCGCGACTCGGCGAGGATCTTCCCCTCCTCCCACGACAGCGCCCGCGCGAGCTCCTCGAGGCGCTGCTCCATCAGGCGCTGCGCGCGAAAGATCACGTCGGCGCGCACGGGAACGGGCGTGGCCCGCCAGCCGGGGAGCGCCGCCTTCGCCGCGGCGATCGCGGCCCGCGCCTCCTCGACGCCGCAGTCCACGGCCTTGCCGATCACCTCGCGCCGGTCGGCCGGGTTCACGTTGTCCCGCCACGCCTGCGCCTCGACCCACTTCCCGTTGATGTGAGCCAGCACCTTCGTTTCCATGGGCATGCCTCGATTGCTAGAAGGAGGCGCAGTATACGGAGGGGGGGGCCAGGTCACAAGGCGGCCCGGAGCGGGTCCCGGTCCCGGGCGGCCTCGCGGGTCACTGACTCGAGTCACTGACCGTCCGGAGGCGCGCTGGTACACGTCCGCCCACCTCGTACCAGGAGTAGCCCATGAGGACCCAGAAGAGCGAAGTTCGGTGCGTCATCTCCCGCTGCGTCACGGGTGCCATCTTGGCCGGAGCCATCGGGGTCTTCGGCGGCTGCGAGGCCACCTCGGCCGACGAGGGGGGGGAGGCCGTCTCGAGCGAACGGCAGGCCGCCACCGCTTCCTACACCTTCGGGTTCGCCTGTTTCAGCAACTACGCGTTGACCAACGGCCAGCCGTACGGCAACGAGGATACCGTCTGGGTCCGGGGCCCGCAGCTCAGCCGCGCCTTCTCGAGCTGGCCCGCTCCCTTCTCCACCTCGGACGCGTACTACCGCATGACGATCGTTCCCATGGAGACCGTGGGCGACAACGGCAACGTCACGGGGCGGACGATCGCGCTGCGGGCCTACGCCAAGGAACGGGTCCCCGGGCGGTCCACTCCCGTGTTGAAGTTCCGCGCCGAGGCGACGGGGCGCTACCGCAGCCAGGCGCTGCCCGCCGACGACGGCGACGTCACGCTCGTGACGACGATTCCGAAGACCACCGTTCACGGCAAGGCGTATGTCGACGGCAAGCTCGTAGAGGGCGACTTCCCGGTCGACCTGTTCCAGGCGGTCTGCTTCGTCACCCGGACGCCGAAGTAGCCGCACCCCGCACGAGCCGCGCAGGCTCCCAGGCTACGGCTCGCAGGCTCCGATGAGCGTCCCCTTCGCGGGCACGTTGTCCGTGGCGTCCTTCAGAAAGATCAGCGAGTAGGGGCCCGCGACGCACGGCAGCTTCACGGCGGGGAAGGTCCAGTGACAGCCGCCGGTACAGCTCGCGTCGGCCGGCTTGGTCAGCCAGACGACCTCACCGGCCGAGGGCTTGATGCCGAGGAGGACCCAGCTGTGGCTCTTGAGGGAGCGCACGGTCACGTCCAGCGTCTCGCAGGCCGCGGGGGGCTTCGAGAGCTCGAAGGAGACGGTGGCCGAGGTGCAAAACCGTCCCTGGACGCGCGCCGCGACCGGCGTGGACGAGGACGACGCGCCCGAACCCGAACCCGCCCCGGTGCCCGGCGAGGGCGACGGCGACGGACTCGGAGCGGGGCCCCGGGACATGCGGTCGTCGGCCGACGGCTCCACGAGGCTCGCTCCGACGTAGAAATCCCTCTCGAGGCGCGGGTCGAGAAACGTGCCGTACCGACGCACGGCCACGAGGAGCTCACGCACCGCCCAGCCCACCTGCTCGCCCGCGGCGAGGACGGGGAGCCTGGCCCGCCCGTCCTGCACGCAGCGTTCGTAGAGCGCGACCAGCTCCGGGTCCACCTTGAGGCCGAGGAGATAGAGGGTGTACCCACGCTTCGGGTCGTCCTCTCCGCCGTAGTGGATCGTCAGACTATCGGCGTCGGCGTAAAGCACGAGACCGGCCAGGCCGCCCCCCATCCCGGGTCCGCCCCAGGGCAGGCGCAGCCCCTCGCCGGAGCGGGTCGAGAACTGCAGCGCCTGGACGGGGGCGCCGTCCTCGACGCCGGCGGCGAGTCCGCCCGGCCGCGAGACCTTGAAGACCTTGAGCATCTGCGGGACGCGACGATCCCCGAAGGCGGTGTGGATCTGAGGCGCGCGACCGTCGGTGAAGGGCTCCACGCGCAAGAGGCGCAGCGGCTCGCCGACCGCCTGAAGTCCGCGGCTGCGAAGCGTCAGGTCCGCCTCGGCCGGGGCGCTCCCGCCAGCGCCCGCGACGGGAGCCGTGCGATAGAGGCCGGGGGATTCGGCGGGGGGATTCGTGCTTTCGGGCTCGGGCTCGAGACCGCAGGCCAGGGCGAGCGGAGCCAGAAGGGCTAGAGATGCGCGGCGGATCGAGGCGGCGAACAACATGGTTGCACAGCGCAGTTTGCAGGGCTCGTGCCGACCTCGACAGCCCGGCATCATTACGTTTCCCGCGAGGATGGCTTCACGATGCGGGTTCGCTGGCGACTCCCGACCCCCTGCGGGCGGCGGCCGCGCTAGCCACCTCGGCGGCCGAAAGGGTCACTCGGGATCGGGTTGCCGGGGCCGGGTTGCCGGTCGCGCGCTCGTCCCCCCGGGCGGCGGCCGGAACCAGGCCCACGGCGACGCCGTGCACGGTGCCACCGTGTGATACCTTCCCGCCGAGCCCTACGGGCTAGCGCCCGAGGAGGAGACCGATGACCCGTCCGAACGCAACAATCGACGGCAACGAAGCCGCCGCGAACGTCGCCTACCTCGCGAGCGAGGTGGTGGCGATCTACCCCATCACCCCCGCCTCGCCCATGGGCGAGCTGGCGGACGCCTGGGCCGCGGCCGGCCAGGCGAACCTCTGGGGCGCGATCCCGCAGGTCGTCGAGATGCAGAGCGAGGCCGGCGCCGCCGGGGCCATCCACGGGGCGCTGCAGGCCGGCGCGCTCGCCACGACCTTCACCGCGTCGCAGGGGCTGCTCCTCATGCTCCCCAACATGTTCAAGATCGCGGGGGAGCTGACCTCGACGGTCTTCCACATCGCCGCGCGCACCGTGGCCACGCACGCGCTCTCGATCTTCGGGGACCACAGCGACGTGATGGCGGCGCGCAGCACGGGGTGGGCCATGCTCGCTTCGGCCTCGGTACAGGAGGCGCAGGACCTGGCCATGGTGGCGCAGATGGCGACGCTCGCCTCGCGCGTCCCCTTCCTGCACTTCTTCGACGGGTTTCGCACCTCGCACGAGCTGAACCGCATCGAGCTCCTCGAGGCCGAGGACCTGCGCGCGCTCCTCGACGAGTCGCTCATCGAGGCGCACCGGCAGCGGGCGCTGAACCCGGACCGCCCGGTCCTCCGCGGGTCGGCGCAGAACCCCGACGTCTTCTTCCAGGCGCGTGAGGCCTGCAATCCGTTCTACCAGGCGGTCCCGTCGCTGGTGGAGCAGGCCATGGGCCGCTTCGCCGACCGCACCGGCCGACGCTACCGGATCTTCGAGTACCACGGAGCGCCGGACGCCGACCGCGTGGTGGTGCTGATGGGCTCGGGCGTCGGGGCCGCGCGCGAGGCCGTCGAGGCGCTGGTGCAAAAGGGGGAGCGCGTCGGGCTCCTGCAGGTCCGCCTCTACCGCCCCTTCGACGCCGCGGCCTTCGTGGCCGCGCTCCCCTCCAGCACGCGCAGCCTCGCCGTCCTCGACCGCACGAAGGAGCCGGGGGCCACGGGCGAGCCGCTCTACCTCGACACCCTCGCCGCGCTCGTCGAGGAGTGGCCCGGGCAACGCCCCGGCGCGCCGCTCCCCCACGTCATCGGCGGCCGCTACGGGCTCTCGTCGAAGGAGTTCACGCCGCCCATGGTGGCCGCGGTCCTCGCCGAGCTGAAGGGCACGTCACCGAAGCGTCACTTCACCGTCGGCATCGTCGACGACGTGACGCACACCAGCCTGCGCTACGACGCGAGCTGGCTCCCCGAGTCCCCGGCCGTCACGCGCGCCGTCTTCTACGGCCTCGGCGCCGACGGCACGGTGAGCGCCACGAAGAACTCGGTCAAGATCATCGGCGACTACACGCCGCTCCACGCGCAGGGCTACTTCGTCTACGACTCGAAGAAGTCCGGGTCGATCACCGTCTCGCACCTGCGCATCGGCGCCAAGCCGATCCACTCGAGCTACCTCATCCGCCAGGCCAGCTTCGTGGCCTGCCACCAGTTCAACTTCCTCGAGAAGCTGGACGTGCTGGAGCTGGCCGAGCCGGGGGCCACCTTCCTGCTCAACAGCCCCTACCCCGCGAGCGAGGTCTGGGAGCAGCTCCCCCTCGAGGTCCAGGAGCAGCTCCTCGAGCGACGCCTCAAGTTCTACGTCATCGACGCGGTGAAGGTCGCCACCGAGGCCGGGCTCGGCGGGCGCATCAACACCGTCATGCAGGCCTGCTTCTTCGCGCTCTCCAAGGTGCTCCCCGTGGACGAGGCGATCGGCCACATCAAGGAGGCCGTGCGCAAGAGCTACCAGAAGCTGGGCGAGGCGATGATCCGCCGCAACGACGCCGCCATCGACGGCGCGCTGGCGGGGCTCGCCGAGGTGCCGCTGCCCTCCCAGGTGCGGGGCACCCTGCGCCGGCATCCCCCCGTGCCTTCTCAGGCCCCCGAGTTCGTGCAGCGCGTGACGGGAATCATTCTCGCGGGCAAGGGAGACCTCCTGCCGGTCAGCGCGATGCCTCCCGACGGGACCTTCCCCGTCGGCACCGCGCGCTGGGAGAAGCGCAGCATCGCGGCCGAGATCCCGATCTGGGACGCGCAGATCTGCACCGACTGCGGCCTCTGTGCGCTCGTCTGTCCGCACGCTGCGATCCGCATGAAGGCCTACACGCCCCCCGCGCTCGAGGGAGCGCCGAAGACCTTCCCCACCAAGGCCTGGCGCGGCAAGGAGTTCCCGGCGGGGACGCAGCTCACGGTGCAGGTCGCCCCCGACGACTGTACGGGCTGCGGGGTCTGCGTGGACGTCTGCCCCTCGCGGAGCAAGGAGGTGGCGCGGCACAAGGCGATCAACATGGCGCCGAAGCCCGAGCACCTCGAGACCGAGCGACGGAACTTCGCCTTCTTCATGCAGCTCCCCGAGATGGACCGCACCGTCCCGGCGCTCGACACGGTAAAAGGATCGCAGGTTCTAGAACCGTTGTTCGAATATTCGGGGGCCTGCGCCGGCTGCGGCGAGACCCCCTACCTGAAGCTCCTCACGCAGCTCTTCGGCCAGCGGCTGCTCGTGGCCAACGCGACCGGCTGCTCGTCGATCTACGGCGGGAATCTGCCCACCACCCCCTGGTCCGCGGGGCGCGACGGCCGCGGTCCCGCCTGGGCCAACTCGCTCTTCGAGGACAACGCCGAGTTCGGCCTGGGGATGCGCCTCGGCGTAGACCACCAGAAGGAGCTGGCCCAGAAGCTGGTCGGTGACCTCAAGGGCCAGCTCGGCGAGCACGTCGCGGCGGAGCTGCTCCTCGCCGAGCAGCGCACCGAGGAGCAGCTCGCTCGCCAGCACGAGCGGGTGCAGCAGCTCAAGGAGCGCCTGCGCACCATCAGCCACCCGGCGGCGCGCCGACTGCTGGCCGTGGCCGACGCGCTCGTCGAGCGCAGCGTCTGGATCATCGGCGGCGACGGCTGGGCCTACGACATCGGCTTCGGCGGCCTCGACCACGTGCTCGCCTCGGGGCGCAACGTGAACATCCTGGTGCTGGACACGGAGGTCTACTCGAACACCGGGGGCCAGGCCTCGAAGGCCACCCCCCGCGGGGCGATCGCCAAGTTCGCCGCGAGCGGCAAGACGAGCGGCAAGAAGGACCTCGGGATGATCGCCATGGCCTACGGCGACGTCTACGTGGGGCAGATCGCGATCGGGGCCAACCCGCGGCAGACGATTCGCGCGATGCTCGAGGCGGAGGCGTACCCGGGCACCTCGCTGCTCATCGCCTACAGCACCTGCATCGCGCACGGCATCGACATGTCCAAGTCGATGGCGCACATGCAGTCCGCCGTGAAGAGCGGCTACTGGCCGCTCTACCGCTTCGTGCCGCGCTTCGAGGGCGAGGGGGCGCCGTTCCAGCTCGACAGCCGGGACCCGGACCTCTCGTTCAGCGAGTTCGCCCGCGAGGAGGCGCGCTTCGCGATGCTGGAACGGTCGCGCCCCGGGCACGCCCGGCGGCTCATGGACCTGGCGCAACAGGACATCGATCAACGCTGGCGGCTCTACCGACAGCTCGCCGGCGTGGAACGTACGGTGCCGCGCGCGGAGGAAGAGGAGGTGCGCGAATGAGCGTCGACCTGCAGACGACCTATCTGGGTCTCACCCTGAAAAACCCGATCGTAGCAGGGGCCTCGCCCCTCACCGGGCACCTCGACGAGCTCAAGGAGCTCGAGGGTGCGGGGGTCGGCGCGGTCGTATTCCCGTCGCTGTTCGAGGAGCAGATCGAGCACGAAGAGATGGCGCTCGCGCGAGTCCGGGACTTCGGCGCCGAGAGCTTCCCCGAGTCGCTCCACTTCTTCCCCGAGCTCGACGACTACAACACCGGCCCGGGGGCCTACCTCCGCCGCATCGAGGAGGCGCGCACCAAGCTCTCGATCCCCGTCATCGCCAGCTTGAACGGTCAGTCGACCGGAGGCTGGATCCGGCACGCGCGGCTGATGCAAGAGGCGGGGGCGAGCGCCGTCGAGCTGAACATCTATCACCTGCCGTCGGACCTTGCGGTAAGCGGCCAGGCGGTGGAGCAGCGCTACGTCGAGCTGGTCGAAGCCGTGCGGGCCGAGGTGACGATCCCCCTCGCGGTCAAGATCGGGCCCTACTTCAGCTCCGTGGCCCACCTCGTGGGGCGGCTCGTGGCGGCGGGCGCGGACGGCGTCGTGCTCTTCAACCGCTACCTCTTTCCGGACATCGACGTCGAGGCGCTGGAGGTCCGCCCCCACCTGCAGCTCAGCACGGCGGCGGAGCTGCTCTTGCCGCTGCGCTGGATCGCCATCCTGCACGGACGGGTGAAGACCTCGCTCGCCGCGAGCAGCGGCGCGGTCACGTCGAACGACGTGGTGAAGCTGCTCCTGGCCGGCGCGGACGTGGTGATGCTGGTCTCGTCGCTGCTGCGCTATGGCACCGCGTATCCGGCCCAGATCCTGGCAGAGCTCGAGAGCTGGCTCGCCGACAACGACTACGAGTCGGTGCGCCAGCTCCAGGGGAGCCTGAGCCAGCTCCATAGCCCGAACCCCGAGGCCTTCGAGCGGGCGAACTACATGCGGGCTCTCGCGTCGTTCACCTCGGAGCGCCCGTAGCGGGCCGATGCGCTTCCCCGTCTCCGGGGTCGAGACCTCGCCCCTCGTGCCCCTGCTGGCCGCCTTCGGCGTCTCCACCTTCACCTCTCTCGGGGGCGTGGCGGGGGGACTCATCCTCGTACCGTTCCAGGTGAGCGTGCTCGGCTTCGCGGGCCCGTCGGTGAACCCGACGAATCACCTCTTCAACGTGCTCGCCATCCCGCTCGGGGTCTACCGCCACCTGCGCGAGGGACGCATGCTCTGGCCGCTCACCGCGACGATCCTGGCGGGGAGCATTCCGGGGGTGATCCTGGGCTCGCTCGGCCGCATCTACCTGATGCCCGAGGCGACGCGCTTCAAGGGCTTCGTCGCGCTGGTGCTCGTGCTCCTCGGGGCCCGCATGCTCCTTCGCCGGCGGCGCGGACCCGGCCCCGGCGCGCCCCCGCCGGCCTTCGGCGGTCCGGTGCGGGTGGTGCGCTTCACCCCGCGCGTGCTCGAATACGAGCACGCGAACGAGAGCTGCCGCGTCTCGGTCCCGCGCCTCGCGGCCCTCACGCTCGCCGTGGGGGTGCTGGGCGGAGCCTACGGCCTCGGCGGCGGCGCGCTCATCGCCCCCTTTCTGGTCTCGGTCTTCGGGCTGCCCGTGCACAGCATCGCGGGCGCGGCGCTGATGGGCACCTGCGCCACCTCGAGCGTGGCGGTCCTCTTCTTCGCCGCGAGCCCGGCCCTCCTCGGCAAGGCCGCGGCCCTGCCCGACTACCCCCTCGGCGCCCTCTTCGGCCTCGGGGGAATGGCCGGCATCTACCTCGGGGCGCGCCTGCAGCGGCGCGTCGCCCCTCGACCGATCGAAGGGTTGCTCGGCCTGGTGTGCCTCGCGCTGGCCACCTTCTACGGCGTCGAGCTGGCGCGGCGCTGAGGGCGGCGCCTCCACCGACGGCCGCAGGCGAGCGCGAGCAGACCCCCGAGCAGAAGCCACGAGCCGCTCCCCCGACGGGGAATCACGCCGCAGCCGCCGGTGATCGCGTCGGCCGCCGGGTCCTGCACGGCTTGCGGGTCCGGGTGATCGAGCTCTTCCACGTCAGGCCCTGGAGCGGTGGAATCCCCGGGGGAATCCGCGAGCTCCAGCTCCGCCTCGGTGGCCTGCAGCGCGGGCTCCTTCCCCGGCGTCGCGGGAGGCGAGGCCCCCTTGTCCGAGGTCGCCGTCGCGTCGGGCGTCGGCGACGGGTCCGGCTTGGGCTCGGGCTTCGGGGTCGTGTTCGTCGCGCGCGGCTCGGGGGGCTTCGGCTGGGCCGGTGGATGCCAGAAGCTGGTCTCCTTGCGTGCTCCCGCCCAGCTGAAGCTGATATGCACGTGATCGGTGTGGGGGTTCGACCCGCTGTACGAGCGCCAGCCGTCGTTCGGGCTGTACGCGCGCCACATGCGCCGGTTCGAGATCATGTACATGATGCCGAAGCGGCGGGCCATGGCGTGCCGGTGCCCCTGCGCGTCGGTGGCGAGCAACCAGGTGAGCAGCGCCTTGGTCGCCGGATGCGACGCGGGGAGGCCCCAATCCCACGCGCGCCCTTCCTTGTGCTCGCTCTGCCCGCCCGAGTTGCACGCGCGCACGATGCCGTAGCTCCTCGTGCACGGGTACGCCGCCAGCACGAGCTTGGTGAAGCTGACCACGCCGGGCTTGGCGACGGGATCGCAGCGCGACTGCCCCACGTAGGAGGCGTAGCGGTCGATGCTCTTGCCGAAGACGGGCGACTTCGGATGGGTGTGCGCCGGATCCGTGCACGCCGCCGCCATCTGCCGCTCGCCCTCCGCCGGGTCGGGGGCGTGCTCGTGCACGTGGTCCTCCCCGTCCACGTCCCCCTCCAGCTCGGGAGGTGCGCAGGCGGACCACGACAGCGCGGCGCCGAGCGCGAGGGCCCAGCGCGCGTGACGACGTTGACGGGACGGGGGGGCGGAGAACGGCGTTGTGTGGGTCATGCAGAGGTTCGACCAAAGCAACCCGGGTGCCACGGGCTCGCGCACGCTCGGCGCTTCCCAAGTCCCGGGGATGGCGAGGTGCCGCGGCGCGGCGACGAGATCCCCGGGGGGGACCACCCCACCTCGCCTGCACACGCGAGGTTGCACGGCGCGACCCGCGACCGGGCCACGACCCAGGGCTGCCCCGCGTTGACCGCCACGCCTCGGTGCTTCTACTCTTCCGTTCCTCGACCGCCCGACACCCGACCGGAGGAGCCCGCATGTCCGACCCCCGTATGACCCGCTTGGCCGAGACCCTCGTGGACCATAGCTGCCAGCTTCAACCCGGCGAGAAGGTCCTCATCGAGGCCTTCGACCTGCCCGACACGCGGCTGGTGTGCGAGCTCGTGCGCCTGGCCCGCGCCCGTGGGGCGCACCCGCTCGTGGAGTGGAAGAACAACGAGGTGCTCCGCGCCCTCTACCGCGAGGGCACCGAGGAGAGCCTCGGCGCGGCCGGCGCCTTCGAACGCGCCCGCATGGAGCAGATGCAGGCCTACATCGGCATCCGTGGCGCGACCAACACGAGCCAGTTCTCCGACGTGCCCCCGCCCCAGATGGAGCTCTATCAGAAGCTCTGGTGGCAGGCGGTGCACACGCAGGTGCGGGTCCCGAAGACCAAGTGGGTCGTGCTCCGCTACCCCACGCCCTCGATGGCGCAGGCGGCCAAGATGAGCACCGAGGCCTTCGAGCGCTTTTACTACGACGTCTGCACGGCGGACTACGTGCAGATGGCCAAGGACCAGGAGCCGCTCGTCGCGCGCATGAGCCGCACCGACCGGGTGCGGATCGTGGGCCCCGGGACCGAGCTCACGTTCTCCATCAAGGGGATCCCGGTGCGCCCCTGCCACGGTCAGCGCAACATCCCCGACGGCGAGGTCTTCACCGCCCCGGTCCGGGACAGCCTGAACGGGGTGATCCGCTTCAACACGCCGGCCCTCTATCAGGGGACGGTCTTCGAGCAGGTGGAGCTCGAGTTCCGCGCCGGCAAGATCGTGCGCGCGAGCTGCGCGCGGGACGAGGCGCGCCTGAACCAGATCTTCGACGCCGACGAGGGGGCGCGCTACGTGGGCGAGTGGTCGCTCGGCTGCAACAACCGCGTGCGCCAGCCCATGCTCGACGCGCTCTTCGACGAGAAGATCGGCGGCTCGTTCCACCTCACGCCCGGCAACGCGTACGACGAAGCGGACAACGGCAACCGGAGCTGCATCCACTGGGACATGGTGCTGATCCAGACCCCCGAGCACGGCGGCGGCGAGATCTGGTTCGACGGCGAGCTGGTCCGCAAGGACGGCCGGTTCGTGCCCGCCGAGCTGCAGGGGCTCAACGCGGGGCTCTGAGCCGGGCCGGACCGGGCAGCGGACCGGGCAGCGGACCGGGCGCCAGCGGGAGCTGCTTCAGGAAGTGCTCGATCAGGCGCTCGAGCTTCCCCTCCCCGGTCAGGGTGACCTCGAAGGTCTGCCCCGCGTGCCAGAGCACGCGCCCCGTCTCGTTGTGCACGAGCGAGATGGCCACTCCCGCGACCGAGCTCGTCGGGGCCGGTCCTCTCCCGCGCAGGTCGAGCGTGAGCGGGACCGGGTGCGGGAGCTGACGCGCGCCGCTCTCCCGGGGCGGTGACCGGTCCCAGGGATCCCGCCAATCGGGAGGAGGCACGCAACTCCGGCAGGGTCGGCTCCCGGCGTGGGTCGCGATCGCGCCGAGGCGCACGAGCTCGGGGAGCGCCCGCACCGTGATGCGGCCGAGGGCCACCGCGACGTGCGCCGCCCCGCGCCCGATCCCCGAGAAGAGCTTGCCGAGGCCGCTCAGCCCCTTCCCCTTGCCCGCGATGGCGGCGGCGATCAGCACCACCGCCACCGCGACGAGGAGCGTGATGCCCACGATCTGCAGCGCGGTGATCCAGCCGCTCTGCCTCGGCGCCACGTAGGCCCAGCCTCGGGCGTAGAGCGTGGCGTCGGCCCCCAGCACGGCCTTGAGCGGGATGGTGAGCTCGGGCGAGGTCTCGGCCTCGAGCGGGCCGGGACCGGGGGGAGCGTGCGCCGTCTGCTCGTGGAGCTGCACGCGCAGGGCGAGAAGGTCCTGCGGATGCAGCACGGCCTCGAGCTTCCCCCCGGGGAGCGCGAGCGCCACTCCGTCGGGCCGTAGCACCGCGTTCACCTCGTAGCCCCGCCGACGGAGCGCCAGCACCAGCTCGCTCACGGCCCGATGGCTGAGCGCCTGGATGGCGCGCTCGAGCTCCGGCGAGCGCACCGAGCGGCCGGCCACCTGCAAGCTGAGGTCGACGGGGAGCAGGGCCACCTTCCGCACCGGCGCCTCGCCCCGCGCGAACTCGGGGGCCATGCGTGGGTGGACCGGACGCAGCCCCGCGCAGCCGGAGAGGGTCGCGACGCACGCGACGGCGCAGGCGGCGGCCGAACGACGCAGACGCGAGAGTCGCAGAGGTCGCATGACGCGCGGTGGGAGCAAAGCGCGTGCCGGCGCGGCGGGCGCGAAAACGCAGCCTCGACCCCGCGTGCGCCATCGTACGCCGTCGCCCGCGCGCTGCACTGTGGCGCGCACGACTCAGCGCGCGTGCCGCACGTCACCTAAACTGCGACCATGTTTGCCCACGGCTTGATCACGCAACGACGTGCTTCTGTGTCAGGCGCCGAGGCCCTGGCCGCGGGCCAGCAACGGACCGAGGAAGCGCGCCGTCTCGTCGAAGAGGTTGCGGTCCGGATGGAGGCTCTTGCCGACCCCCTCGATCGTGACGAGCGCCACGAGGACGAGCACCATCTCGGCCATCGGGCGGAGTCGGTGCCGCCGCGCCAGCGCCAAGAGGTCGTTGACCAGTCCGCCGAACTCGAGCTGCGCCACGTCGAGCTGACGGAAGTGGCCGAGAAAGACCTCCAGGTCGCGCTCCACCTCGTCCCAGTCGAGCTGTCCCACGTAACCGTGGAACTCCTTCAGGTGGGCCACCATGTCCTTGGCGTCCCCCATCGTCATGCAGCGGGTGAAGTCCGTGAACTGGCGCAGGAGGCCCGGACCGAGGCGTTTCACCAGCCCCACGTCGAAGAGCACGACCTTTCCGTCGGGAAGGACGAGGAAGTTCCCCGGGTGAAGATCGGCGTGGACGAAGCCGTGCTCGAAGCACATGCGCATGACGAGGTCCTGCAGGAGCAGCGCGAGCGGGCGGTGGTCGCCGGGGGGGAGGGCATCCACCTTGTTCCCTTCCACGAACTCCATCGTCATCACGTTGCCGCTCGAGAGCGTCGGGTGGACCTCCGGAAAGCGCACCCGCGGCTCGTCCTCGAAGTTGCGGCGGAAGGTCTCGTAGTGCGCCGCCTCGAGCCGGAGGTCGGTCTGATCGATGATCCCCTGCACGAAGTGCTCGAGGTGCCCGACCGGGTCCGAGAGCCGCGCACGCGGGTGCAGCGCCACGAGCCGGGCTCCCGCGCGCAGGATGGCCGCGTCGCGCTCCACCTTCTGCCGCACGTCGGGGCGCAGCACCTTCACCGCCACGACGCGCCCGTCCGCGAGGCGTCCACGGTGCACCTGGGCCACACTCGCCGCCGCCACCGGGGCCGGCTCGATCTCGGCGAAGTGCTGCTCGACCGGTCCGCCCAGGTCCCCCTCGATCTGCCGCCGCGCCCGTTCGAAGGAGAAGGGGGGCAGCTTGTCCTGGAGCTGCTTGAGCTCGTCGATCACCTCGGGCTCGAGGAGGTCGGGGCGCGTGCTGAGCACCTGCCCGAGCTTGATGAAGGTGGCGCCGAGGGCCGTGAGCACGCGCCGCAGGATGCGGCCCTGCAGCCGCGCGCGGGCCCGGGCCCGCTCTCCCCGCGGAAGCAGTCGCACGCGCAGGCGGCCGAAGCCGTAGAGCGTGAGGTACCAGAAGACCACGACGCCCATCACGAAAACCCGGCCGGCGATCACGAAGGGACGCATGTGCCGATCAGCCTACGCGGGGCGCCGCCACCGGGCAATGGGGCACTTTCCTGGGCTACGGCCCGCGGGAAACCTCGACCCGTAGGCCTAGTGGTGCCGGTCCTGCGGCCGCGGAGCCAGCTTCCCCCTACCCCCCTGGTGGTCCTCCCAGGTCACCTTGCCGTGCCCGGTCTCGATGGCGCGCATGGTGATGCACCCCATCACCGGGCAGACCAGGCTGCAGAGGTTGCACCCGACGCAGTCGTCCTCCTTGACCCACACCTCGGTCCGCCCCCGCCGCTCGTCCCGCCGCGCGCCGATCGCCTGGTGCGCACCGTCGTTGCAGGCCGTGTAGCAGAGCCCGCAGCCGATGCACTTCTCCTGCGCGATCTCGGCTCGCACCACGTAGTTGAGGTCCAGCTCCTTCCAGTCGCGCACGCGCTGCACGCTCCGCCCCCGCAGCTCGTCCAGCGTGGCGAGGCCCTTCTCGTCGAGGTAGTTGCTCAGGCCGTCGAGCATGTCCTCCACGATGCGGAACCCGTAGTGCATCACCGCGGTGCAGACCTGGACCGAGGTCGCGCCGAGCAGGATGAACTCGGCGGCGTCGCGCCAGGTGGAGATCCCGCCGATGCCGCTGATCGGGATCGTGTCGCACTCGGCGTCGCGCGCGATCTCCGCCACCATGTTCAGCGCGATGGGCTTGACCGCCGGACCGCAGTAGCCCCCGTGCGACGAGAGCCCGGCCACGGTGGGGCGTGGGGCGAAGGTGTCCAGGTCGATGCTCGTCACGCTGTTGATCGTGTTGATCAGGCTCACCGCGTCCGCGCCGCCGCGCACCGCCGCGCGCGCCACGTAGCGCACGTCGGTCACGTTCGGCGTGAGCTTCACGATCACGGGGGTCCGGGCCACTTCCTTGACCCACTCGGTGATCTGGCAGGTGTAGTCCGGCACCTGCCCCACGGCCGACCCCATCCCGCGCTCCGACATGCCGTGCGGACAGCCGAAGTTGAGCTCGAGGCCATCCGCCCCGGCGTCCTCGGCCTGCTTGACGATCGTGTGCCAGGCCTCGCGCTTCGACTCCACCATCAGGCTCACCACCAGGGCCTGCTTCGGGTAGCGCTTCTTGACCTCGGCGATCTCGCGCAGGTTGACGGCGAGCGGACGGTCCGTGATGAGCTCGATGTTGTTGAGCCCCATCATGCGCTGCCCGCCGTAGTCCACCGAGCTGTAGCGGGACCAGACGTTGACCACCGGTTCGCCGAGGGTCTTCCAGACCGCGCCGCCCCAGCCGGCGTCGAAGGCGCGCATCACCTGATCCCCGGTGTTGGTCGGCGGGGCCGAGGCCAACCAGAAGGGGTTCGGCGCCTTGATGCCGCCCAGATTCACCCGCAGATCGGCCATCAGCCTTCCTCCAGCACGCGGTGGATGCTCCGTGCGGCGCGCTTCCCCTCGGCCACCGCGTTCACCACTTCCTTGCCGCCGTTCGCACAGTCCCCGCCGGCCCACACCTGCGGGTGGCTCGTGCGCCCCTCGGCGTCCACCGCCACGCAACCCCGCGCGTCGAGGGAGAGCGACGGGATGGCCGACCAGAAGGCCCGCCGCTTCTCCTGCCCCGTCGCGCGGAGCACGAGCTCGACGGGCAGCTCGAAGGTCTCGCCGGGGATGGGCTCGGCGCTCCCGCTTGCGTTAACCCGGGTCCGCTGGCAGCGCAGCCCCTCGACGCGCGTCTCGCCGAGCACCGCGACGGGCTGGGCGCAGAAGACCAGCTCGACCCCGTCGAGCCGGGCCAGCTCGACCTCGTGCGCGTAGGCCGGCATCTGCGCCGGGCCGCGGCGGTAGACGAGGTAGACCTTGGCCGCCCCGAGGCGAGAGGCCTGCGTGACGCCGTCGATGGCGGTGTTCCCTCCGCCGAGCACCGCCACGCGCCGGCCGGCCAGCGAGACCTCCGCCTTGGGTCGCGTCTTGAGCTCGGCGATGAACTCGAGCACGTCCCGCACGCCGGACAGCCCCTCGCCCGGGATGCCGAGCGGCGGCACCGCGCCGAGCCCCACGCCGACGAAGACCGCGGCGTGGTCCGCGAGCAGCCGCTCGAAGGGGAGGTCCACCCCGACCCGCGTGCCGCACTGCACGGTCACGCCGAGGCTCTCGACCCACGCCACCTCGGCGAGCGCCGCGTCGCGGTCCAGCTTGTAGTCCGCGACCCCGACGGTGTTCAGGCCGCCCGCCTGCGCCGCGGCCTCGTAGACCTGCACCGCGTAGCCCGCGCGCACGAGCTCGGCGGCGCACGAGAGGCCCGCCGGACCCGCGCCCACCACCGCCACGCGACGACCGTTGGAGGGCGCCGCCCGAAAGAGCGCTTGCCGCCCCCGGACCACGGGCTCGGTCGCGTACCGCTGCAGCTGACCGATCGCGATCGGCCGCTTGTGCAGGTCGTGCAGGACGCAGGCCCCCTCGCAGAGCACCTCCGTCGGGCAGACGCGCGCGCACGAGTAGCCGAGGACGTTCGCCTCCAGGATCGTGCGCGCGGAGCCCTTCAGGTTCCCCGAGGCGATCTTCTTGATGAAGGCCGGCACGTCGATCTGCGTCGGACAGGCTCGCGTGCAGGGCGCGTCGTAACAGAAGAGGCAGCGGCTCGCCTCGGCGAGCGCCTCGTCGCGGCTCAGAGCGGGCTTGAGCGGCGCGAACTCGGGGGTCGCACCCTCGCGCGCGGTGGGGATTGCCGTCATGGTTTCCTCGTCGTCGTGACCGCGCAAAAACAGGCCAGCGGCGTATCTTAGGAGGGCCTCGGTCGGCTTGGCAAGGGGCTGGTGAGTGTGTCAGCATCCCTCGCATGAAGGATGCACCGACGGCCATGCGGGGGGTACGGGGCGCCACGACCGCCGAGGAGAACACGGCAGCGGCGATCGTGGAGGCCGCGCGCGAGCTCCTCTCGACCCTCCTCAAGGCGAATCAGATCCAGGCCCAGGACGTGGCGAGCATCTTCTTCACCTCGACGGCTGACCTCACCTCGGCCTTCCCGGCGCAGGCGGCCCGCGAGCTCGGCTACTCCGACACCCCGATCCTCTGCAGCCAGGAGCTGCCCGTCCCGGGCGCGCTCCCGCGCTGCATCCGCGTCCTTCTGCACTGGAACACGGCCCGACGCGCCGACGAGATCAAGCACGTCTATCTGCGCGACGCGGTACGGCTCCGCCCGGACCGCCGCTGGCCGCGCTGACCCGTCAGCCCCTTTTCCCGGAACGGAGCCCCGCATGGTCATCATCATGGAGCCCCACGCCTCGCCCGCGCAGATCGAGGCCGTGGTGCGGCACGCCGAGCGCCTGGGCCTGCGCGCCCACCTGAGCCCGGGCGCCGAGCGGACGATCATCGGCCTGGTCGGGGACGGGCGACTGCTCGACCCCCCGGAGTTCACGATGCTCGAGGGGGTCTCGAACGCGGTGCGCGTGCTGGAGCCCTACAAGCTGGCGAGCCGCCACAGCCGGCCCGAGGGAACGCGCTTCCCCGTCGGTGCGGTGACCGCCGGAGGGGCCGAGCTCCTGCTCATCGCCGGGCCCTGCTCGGTCGAGAGCCGCGAGCAGATCCTCGAGACCGCGCACGCCGTCAAGGAAGCGGGGGCCACGGCGCTCCGGGGCGGGGCGTTCAAGCCGCGCAGCTCGCCCTACGCGTTTCAGGGGATGGGGCTCGAGGGGCTCAAGCTCCTCGCCGAGGCGCGCGAGGCCACCGGGCTGCCGGTCGTGACCGAGGTGATGGGGATCGAGGAGATCGCGCCGGTCGTCGAGTACGCGGACGTGCTGCAGATCGGCGCGCGGAACATGCAGAACTTCAACTTGCTCAAGGCCGTCGGCCAGTGCAGAAAGCCCGTGCTCCTCAAGCGCGGCCTGATGAGCACGCTCGAGGAGCTCCTGATGAGCGCCGAGTACATCCTGGCGCAAGGCAACGCGCAGGTGATGCTCTGCGAGCGCGGCATTCGAACCTTCGAGACCTATACCCGCAACACCTTCGACATCAACGCCATCCCCGTGCTGAAGCATCGCACGCACCTGCCGGTGATCGCGGACCCGAGCCACGCCACGGGGCAGTGGCAGCTCGTGGCCGCCGCCTCGCGCGCCGCCGTCGCCGCGGGCGCGGACGGACTCATCGTCGAGGTGCACCCGGCCCCGGAGAGGGCTCTCTCCGATGGGCCGCAATCGCTCAAACCCGAACGCTTCGCCGAGCTGGTGCGCGAGGTGCGCGCCGTGGCCCGTGCCGTGGGGAGGAACGCCTGAGATGTGGACGCGCGCGCTGAAGCAAGAGCGGGTGTGCGTGGTGGGGCTCGGACTGATGGGGGGCTCCCTCGCGCTGGCCATTCGAGACGACGTGGCGAAGCTGAGCGCCATCGAGCCCGACGAAGGAACCCGGTCGCAGGCCGCGGCGCTCGGCCTGCTCGATGACGCGAGCGCGGAGCTCGGCGACCTGCTCGGCGAGGCGACCATCGTGGTGCTCGCCGCGCCGGTGCGCACGAACCTCCGGCTGCTCCCCGAGCTCCCCGAGTTCCTCGCCCCCGGTACGCTGGTCCTCGACGTCGGCAGCACCAAGCGCGCGACGATCGCGGCGATGGACGAACTCCCCCAGGAGCTCCTCGCGGTGGGCGGGCACCCGATGTGCGGCAAGGAGCGAGCGGGCTTCGGCGCCGCCGACTCGGAGCTCTTCGCCGAGAAGACCTTCGTCCTCTGCGACAGCGAACGCACCACCCCCGAGGCGGAGGCGAAGGCCGAGGCGCTCGTGGGGGCCCTCGGCGCTCGCCCCCTGTGGATGGACGCGGCGACGCACGACGCGGCAGTGGCCACCGTGAGCCACCTCCCCTACGCCCTGTCGGCGGCGCTCGTGGCGGCCACCGACGGGCTCCGCGAGGAGGGGCAGGCGCTGATCGCGTCGGGCTTTCGGGACACCTCGCGGGTGGCCGGCAGCGATCCGCGGATGATCGCCGACATCCTGGTCACGAACGCCGACCTCCTGCTCCCCGTGCTCGCTCGCGCGCGCGGCGCCCTCGACGAGCTGGTGCGCCGGATCGAGGCGGAGGACCCGGAGGCACTCGCGGCCCACCTCGGGTCGGTGCAGAGGCGGTGGCACCAGCTCAACCGCCGTTCATGAGGGTCGCCTTCCAGGGGGAGCGCGGCGCGTACTCGGAGCTGGCCTGCCGCGCCTTCTTTGGCGATACGGCCGAGCCGACCTCCGAGCCGAGCTTCGACGCCGTGTTCGAGGCCGTCGAGGCGGGGCGCGCCAAGCGGGGCGTCGTGCCGATCGAGAACTCCCTGGCCGGGACGATTCATCGGAACTACGACCTGCTCCTCCGGCACCGGCTGCACCTCGTGGGCGAGCAGACGCTCCGCATCTCGCACTGTCTGATCGCCGCCCCCGGGGTACCGCTCGAGGCGGTGCGCGTCGTCAGGTCGCACCCGCAGGCCCTCGCGCAGTGCGAGGCGCGGCTCGCGGCGCTGGGCGTCGCTACCGAGCCGGCCTACGACACGGCGAGCGCGGTCCGCGACCTGGCCCTGAGCGGGCGACGCGACGCAGCGGCGATCGCGAGCCGGCTGGCCGCCGAAGTCCATGGGATGTCCGTGCTGAAGTCCGACTTCGAGGACCGCGCGGGCAACGTGACGCGCTTCCTCGTGCTGGCCCGCGAGCCCCTCTCCGCTCCCGGCGTGGGGCCCGAGAAGACCTCGCTCGCCTTCTCGCTGCCGAACCGCCCCGGCGGGCTCTTCAAGGCCCTCGCCGTCTTCGCCCTGCGCGACCTGGACCTGACGAAGATCGAGTCGCGCCCCCTGCCGGGCGAAGCGTGGTCCTACGTCTTCTACCTGGACTGCGTGCACGAGGGGCCGCGGCAGCCGGTCGAGCGCGCTCTCTCGCACCTGGAGGAGCTTTGCACGCTGCTGCGGGTCTTCGGCACCTACCCGCGGCACGACGAGCCGGATC
>JADLHG010000035.1 GCA_020848905.1 Deltaproteobacteria bacterium | reverse complement strand
GTGACCTCGCGCACGAGCTCGGCGGTGCGACTCTTCAGGTAGGTGATCGGCTTGACGTCGCGCCGGCGAGCCATGCGGGGCATCTCCTCTCCGCGAAAGGACCGAATCCAGTACCGAATTCTGACCTGTGGAGCCCGCGCCCGCAACCGCGCTCGCCAGCCGTCGGCGAAGCTCCTGCGAGCGACGACCCCGGCTCCCGCATCCCTCTCCACGAAGGGCCCCGGCGCGGCATCTGCGGTGGCCGAACCTGCGATGCGGTGATCGAAGCCTGCGCACGCCGCGGGCGCTCGACCACGCTCCTCACGTTCAGCCCCGGCGACTTCTCCTCTCTCGCAGATCCCTCGCTGGCCATCGTGGCGCCGGCGCGTTGAGGCGGCGGCCGCCGGAGCCGCGCGGGCGCCTCCGGCCGCCCTGCGCGCGCCACCCCTCCCGGCTCAGGCACTCGTAAGCCGCACGTCAGGCAAGTGTAAGCGTCGCCCCTGACACATGCGGGTACAAATGGACCCGCTGACACGGACGCTCCGTGTGGCAACTGGGAAGCGGGATTCGCGGCGGCGTGCGCAAGCAGCTCGTCCGAACCCGGATGAAAGGAGACGAGCATGCTTCGCAAGATCGCAACCCTCGCCGTCGCGGCCGGCCTCGTGGCCGCGGCCTCGCCGGCGCTGGCGACGCCGCTCTACGGCGGCAACAACGGCAAGTTCCTGTCGATCAACCAGAGCAGCGGCGCGGCGACACAGATCAGCACGGCCACGCCTGACGGGATCGGCGCCCTCGCCTGGGACTTCACGAACCAGGTCATGTACGGCGGTAGCAGCGACAATTTCTTCAAGATCGCCGCGAACGGCACGCAGACGACGATCAACTCCACCACTACCCACAACATCGATGCCCTCGTGTTCGGGCCCGGGAACGTGCTCTACGGCGTGGACACCAGCGCGCAGGTCCTCTACACGGTGAACCCGAGCAACGGTGCGATGACGTGGCTCTTGGGAGCCTCGCCTCTGAGCGAGCTGGCGTACGACCCGACAACCTCGACTCTCTATGCCCGTGCCGGCAGCTCCCTCGTCAAGGTCAACCCGATCAACGGCACCCACACCATCGTCGGCACTCTCTCCGGTTTTGGGGACGCCGTGGACGCGATCTCGGTCGACCCCGTGACGGGCCAGATGTACGGGGAAACCAACCCCCTTTTCGGAGGCGGCAAGCTCTGGACGATCAACAAGGCAACGGGCGCGGCAACAGCGCTCGTGGGCCAGACCGGCCTTGGTGCTGGCGCGAGCGCCGGTTGGGTGTTCAGCATGGCGTTCGTCCCCGAGCCCGGCACGATGCTGCTGCTGGGCATGGGCCTCGTGGGCCTCGGCGTCTCGGGCCGCAAGAAGGCCTAGCCGCAAGAAGGCCTGGCCAGCGCCGTCGGCTGGCCTGACGTCGCGGGACGTCCGTGGGCGCTCCGGGAGAACCTCCCGGAGCGCCTCATATTTTGCTCCGATGCGTGCCTCCCTGCGCGACAATGGCGGGTTGCGCCATGGCCCGGACTCCCCTCCATCTCCGCTTCGGTCGCTTCGAGCTCGACGAGGCGCGCTACTGCCTCCTCGAAGACGGGGGTCTGGTGGCGATCGGGCCCAAGCCGCTCGCGATCCTCTTCCATCTGGCGCGGCACCGAGACCGCGTCGTGCGCAAGGAGGATCTGCTCGAGGCCGTGTGGCCCGGCGTCACCGTCAGCGACGATGCGATCTGGCAGAGCCTGCACAAGCTGCGCGCGTCGCTCGGCCCCGAGGGCGCGCAGACGATCGAGACGGTGCGCGGGATTGGATTTCGCTTCGTGGCCGACGCCCGGGACGCCGCCGCGCCGGCGCCGGCCGGCCCACAGGCCCCGGACTCCGCGGGCCCGGCCTTCGTCGGTCGCGAGTCGGAGCTCACGCTGCTGCGTGCGGCGCTGCGACGAGCCTCGGCGACGGGCGGCGGTCTTGCGCTCGTCGTGGGCGAGCCCGGCATCGGCAAGACGCGTCTGATGCAGACGCTCCTCGCGGAGGCGGAGCACGCGGGCATGGACGCCCGCGAGGCGTGCAGCCGCGAGGGGTCGGGCATCCCCGCCTTCTGGCTCTGGGCGCAGGTGCTGCGCGGCTACGCCGAAGCCTGGGATCCCACGGCCCTTCGCGGCGCCCTCGGCACCGGCGCCACCGCGCTCGGGCGCATCGCGCCGGAGCTGCGCGATGCGCTGCAGCTCGAGCTTCCGCCGAGCGCCGACAGCGAGGAGTCGAGATTCCGGCTCTTCGATGCGCTCGGCGGCTTCCTCCGGCGCGCGGCACGCATCCGGCCCCAGGTGATCCTGCTCGACGACCTGCAGTGGACCGACGCCGACTCGCTCTCGGCCCTCGCCTTTCTCGCGCGAGACTTGCGACGCGAACGGGTGCTCTTTCTCGCCGCGGCGCGCGAGGCCGACGTCGAGCGTCGCGAGCCGCTCCAGGATCTCGTGATCGAGTACGCGAAGAACGACGCGCTGCTGCGCGTCAGGCTCGGCGGCCTCACACCGGCGGAGGTCGGCCTCCTGATCGAAGAGCAAACGGGCATCCGGCCTCCGGACGAGGTGGTCGAGCGGCTGCACCGCAAGGCGGGAGGTAATCCCCTCTTCATCTCGCAGGTGCTCGCGCTCGCGCCCGTCGTCGAGGAAGACGCCGCGGACCGCCCGGCCGGAACGCTGCTCGCCCCCCTGGCCGGTCCTTCGGCTGTGCAGCGCGTGGCGAGCAAGCGCCTCGCCGGGCT
This sequence comes from Deltaproteobacteria bacterium, assembly GCA_020848905.1. NCBI lineage: Bacteria > Pseudomonadati > Myxococcota > Myxococcia > Deltaproteobacteria bacterium. Next base: position 152 of record JADLHG010000035.1, on the reverse strand, counting down.
CACTCCGACCTGCCGCGAGGCGCTCGAGGTCGCCGCGTGCGTGGGGACGGAGTTCTCCTTCGCGCTCGTCGCGCAGGCGCACGGCGGTGAGCGCGGCGCGCTGCTCGAAGCGCTCGATGAGGGCGCCGCGCAGGGCGTCGTCGCGCGCACCG
>JADLHG010000034.1 GCA_020848905.1 Deltaproteobacteria bacterium | reverse complement strand
GAGCTCGTGGAGCGCGCGACGTACCAGGCTTACGGCAGCGCGGAGAGCGACTACCGCCCGGAGCGGTGGAAGGGCTTCCGCGAGGACTACGGCTTCACGGGGAAGGAGGAGGACGTCGAGGTCGGGCCGACGTACTTCGGGTTCCGGTACCTGAGCACGCCGCTGGGGCGGTGGGTGAGCGCAGATCCGAAGACAACTCACCAAGTCGACGCCGACTTAAACGCATACGTGTACGTGGGTGGGCGGGTCCTTTCGAGGGGCGACGCCGTCGGGCTCGACTGGACGGACGACATCAGCAAGAGCCGATTCATTCAAGGCGTCTCCAGGGCCGTCGATGACATCGTGCACGCACCACTGGCTGCATACGAAGCGGCTAAGGGCGTGGCGACGGGGCAGATTGCCATTGCCGACGCTGCCGCGGCGCTCGGAGTGGGCGCGCTAGAAGCCCTGCCGCCCGTCCAAACCGGAATGGCGTTGGGAGCCGCGTCCTCGCCCGAGTTGGACGACGCAGCGGTTGCGGAGCACTCGACGAACGTAGTGTTCGGAGTGGCGACCTTGGGCGCGGGTGTCGCTGTCAGGGCGGTGCTTCGAGGGGCGAAGGCGCTCCGCACAGCCGCTAGACTCAGGAAGGCCCCTCCTGCGCCCAAGCCCCCGGTGCCGGTCGAAGTGCCGCCGCCGTTGAAGCCATCGCCGCCGCGGGACGTGAGCGGCCCGAACTGCGAAGGGACGGCTTGCAGCGCCCCTCCCAAGGCGGCGTGCTTTGCGGCGGGCACAGCGGTCGCAACACCCGGCGGGCTGGTGGCCATCGAGGAGGTGCGTGAGGGCGACATCGTTCACTCGATGCGAGACGACGGTGTGGTGGAGCCCGCTCGAGTACTGGCGCTGACCGTGCGGCACGGGGTGGAGGTGATCGAGCTCTGGGTGCAGGACATCGAGGGGCGTTCCGAGCAGTTGGTGGTCACGACGGACCATCCGTTCCTGGTGGAGGGCGTTGGATGGCTCCGCGCTGACTCCCTGCTCCACCTCGAGAGCGATCGTCTGCATCGACTGGATGGTACTTTCGCCACGGTGCTGGCAAGGGGCCCGCCGCGGGCGCGGCGGGCGACGGTCTACAACCTCGAGGTCGAGAAGAACCACAACTACTTCGTGGGCAGCACGACGGTGTTGGTGCACAACTGCGGGGAACCTGCGCAGGCGGAGGCGCCCGCGCCCGCTCCGGGGGGGACGGCGCGAGAGGCGGCGACGGGGCCATCCAGAGGAACCGGCGGTCCTATCGTTCATCCTGGGCGGCAGGGGAAACACACTCCGGGCCACAACAACTTCATCCCAGGCAGAAGCGAGTTCACGCATCCAGACCCCCAGGCGCTTCTTGACAAGTGGGCCGGGAAGGGAGTTCGCCACGGTGCTAAGGAAGTGGTTGATTTCGTCGAGGAGATTGGGACGTACGTGAAGCAAGACGGGACCCGAGTCCCAACATCACGCGGCAGGATTCACTACGATGTCAAGAACCGCGCCCACATAGTCCCCGCTGCACCGGGGCGGCGCACGTGAACGCGAACGACCTGAGTGTGCTGACCGAGGAGTGGTCCCAGTGGTGCGTGACCGCTGATCGATCCGAACCGGGTTGGGAGTCAGACTTTCCGAAGTGGCATGCGCTGATTGGTGCCGCGCGCCTGGCGATGACCCACGGCGATTTGTCGATTGAAACAGTAACGGCGTTAGCTACGTGCTGGGCAGCTTCTCACGAGACAGAGGAACTTCTCTCCTTCGCGACCGAGAACTTGGATGACTGTTGGCCCGCTATTCAACAGCTGTCTCGCGCAACTTCGCCGAACTGCCGTTGGCAGATCTACGCGGCGGCGAGTGGCGCCGGCTCCCGCGCAGAGAGTTTGCTTCGGCGCGGCCTGATGGATGAAGACCCATACGCAAGAAGACGCGCGCTCCTGTCGCTGGCAGCCATCCGTCCCTCCGACGCTCAGTTACTCGCGGAGCGGTATGTGAACGATCCGGAGCCATACATGCGCCAGGCTGCGATTGAGATGATAGCGGCATCGCCAGACGAAACGTACCGGCGGAACGCGCTAGACGCCCTCCGAGGCGATCCTGTGGAGCACGTTCGCGCAGCTGCAGAGGTGGCGTGGAACAGACTCATCTCAGACCGAGCGGAGGGCGACGATGGTCGCCGGCCCGAGGCTCGCGATCACCGCAGCCGCTGAGGCGGAAGGCGCTACCTTTCGGAGCGCGCCGTGCGCGTGGCGTTCGCCAAGCGCATGGCTGGGCCCGGCTTTGAAAATCGCTCTCCGCTCCTGGGTACACAATGACCAATATTGTCCGCTACACACCCCTGCGTCTGGTCCGAAGCTCGTGTTACTAGGCCGGGGTTTCGGACCGGCCCTGGGCGCCGTCGGTGCCGGCTCCCCCATCGGGGACGGCGGTCACCGCGTGCAGCTTCGGCGGGGCCGGGACGCGCAGCTTGCGGAGCAGCGTCGCGACGTCGGGGCTGAGCTCCGTCGTGCGCCGGACGCGGGCATCGGCTGTGCGCGCGCCGGCTGGTTGACGGCGATGCACGCCGACTCGGTGATGGGCGTCTCGCCGGCGAGCACCCTGTGCGCGGCGTGATGGCCATCGGTGCGAGCGCGGCCTCGACGCCATCGCGGCGGCGCCGTCCGACGACGGCGGCGCCGGCTGTTCCGCGACAACTATTCCTGCCGACGCGCGTCACGACGTCGCGATCGACGGGCTTCTTCTTGCGGCACGCGGCGTCACGCAGGGCGGCCGTGGCGAGGCGGTCGATCTCGCGCCCGACCCTGAAGATTTTCAGGCTGCTCGGCTCCGTCCCACAAGCGGCGGACGGGGTCCATGGACTCGCGCCGTTGCCGGCCCGGCCGGGTACAGGGTTGCACCAGGACGGGTATGATCATATCCTGAAGCATATCGGAGGCACCATGGCCACGACCGAGCGCGTCACCGTCACCCTGCCGATCGACCTCGTCGAGGGCATCGACCGCTTCGAGCGGAACCGCAGCCGCTTCATCACTGAAGCCGTGGAGCATGAGCTCGTCCGGCGTCGGCGAGAGGGACTCTTCCGGTCGCTCGCAAGCCCTCACCCCGAGGCTGCGGCGCTCGCCGAGACCGGGCTCGCGGACTGGGGCGCGAGCCTGCCCGCGGACGACGAGGGCTTGGTAGACGAGTCCGCTGGAAGGCCGGTGCGATGGGTCGAGGGCCAAGGCTGGGTGGAGGAGTCCGCGTGATCGTCGATCGCGGCACCGTCGTCCTCGTCGAACTGGACCCGACCGTTGGCCACGAGCAGCGCGGCACGCGCCCGTGCGTGGCGGTCAGCGATCCGGCGGTCAACGCCGATCAGCGCTTCCCGCTCATCGCGGTCGTGCCGGTCACCGGCACGCCGGGCGAGGGCGCACTCTACCCGGAACTGTCGCCGGGCAAGAGCGGCCTGACGAAGACCTCATACGCACTCGCCGATCAGCTGCGGTCGGTCGACAAGCGCCGCATCCGACGCGTGTTCGGGCGCATCGCGAAGGACGAGCTCCTCGCGCTCGATCAGGGGCTCGAGCTCTTCCTTGGGCTCACGAGCGAGCCGTAGCCCTCAGCAGCGGAGCTGTTCGACGGCGCGGACGAGGTCCGCGTCGGCCGGGTGCGTGTAGAGCATCGTCGTCACGACGCTGCGGTGCCGGGCGAAGCGCTGCGTGAGCCGGAGGTCCTCGGTGCTCGCGTAGATGTTGGTGCAGGCCGAGTGCCTCAAGGCACGCGCGCTCACGTGCCGCTCGAATCCGGCGCACACCTGCCAGATGCCGAAGGCGTGCCGGAGCTGCCGCGTCGAGAGTCGCAGGCCCCGCTGGCGCGCGAAGAGCGGCGCGTCGGAGGCGAGGCTCTCGCCGCTCGCGGCCTTCCACGCGCGCAGGCCCGCGAGCTTCCCGCGCGGACTCTCGGAGAGCACCACCTCCTGCAGGTCGTCGGCGCCGCGCCCGTCGCCCTTGAACACGCGCAGGAGCACGCGCCGCTTCGGCGCCCCCGCGGCGTCGAAGACGCGGCCGACGTCGGGGGCGACGAGCTCGTGAGCGCGCAGGTCCGCGTCGCCGAGCATCGCGGTCAGCGGCTCGAGTGCCTCGAGGTCATCCACCTGACGGCCTTCGACCTCGACCAGGAGCGCGGCACGCCGATGGTGCGCCAGGGCAAGAGCAAGAAGGACCGGATGGTCCCGATCGGTGAGCGCGCGATCGCGTGGATCGCCCGCTACCTGAACGAGGCCCGCCCGCAACTGGTGGCGCCGCCCAACCCGGGTACGATCTTCCTCACGCAGGAGGGCGAGGAGATCTCCTCGCACCGCGGCTCGCAGCTCGTGCGCGACCACGTCGCCGCGGCCGACCTCGGCAAGACCGGCGCGTGCCACCTCTTCCGGCACACCTGCGCGACGCTCATGCTCGAGGGCGGCGCCGACAGCGGACTCCGCTGCCGAAGACCCGCACCCATGTCGACCTCGACGTCCACGAAGGATTGGAGGTGGTCCGGGCGTTGGCTTGGAGGGTCGCCCCCCCGGCACCGAGGCCGCCGGGGGCGGCGCGCGTGAGCGGACGCTGGGCGGTTGCTGGCTCGAAGGCCCACGCGTAGCCTCGGGTGATGACGCCTCGCACCGCGCCGTGTCTCGCTGCTCCGGCCCATCGAGCGCCGCTGCACGCGCCCTCCGTTCGGGTCGCCATGGCGGCCGCGGTGGTGGCTACGCTGGCGATCGCTGGCTGCGGCTCGGACGACGACGGGGGTGCAGGCTCGCCGGGCGGCAGCGGCGGCGTGGCCGGCGCCGGCTCAGGTGGCGCGGGCGGCGGGGCGGGCGGCGGCGCGGGCGGCGCCGGAGGGCAGCACCCCGCGCCTTCGCCGGAGCCGTGCCTGGAGGACGTGACCCCTGGGCACCACGTGTTCACGTGTGACTCGATCGTGTTCGACCTCTCGGTGCCAGAGGCCTGTTTCACCGAGGCGTGCGGGCTCATCGTCGACGTTCACGGCTTCAGCATGAGCGCGGCGATGCAGGACGCCAACACCGAGCTGCGCAGGCGGGGAGCGGAGAAGGGGTACGTCGTGCTCCAGCCGAACGCCGACCCTGCGCCGCCGCTCTCGTCGTGGGACGGCAGTGGCGCGGACGATGGGGCCGTGTTCGCGATGCTCGAGCGCACGATGCGGGTCTTCCACCTCGATCCGAAACGAGTGCACTTCACTGGCTTCTCGCAGGGCGGTGGGATGACGTGGCGGATGCTGTGCGCCCACGCCGGGGTCTTCGCGTCGGTCGCGCCCGCGGCGCTCGCGGAGGGTTGCAGCTTCCAGGGCGCCGACGTGCCGGCGGCGACTGTCCCGACGCTGTTTCTGCACGGGACGGCGGACGGGCTGGTCCCGTTCGACGGCGCCCTGGCGCTGCGCGACGCCATAGTCGCCGCGTGGAGCCTGGACGCGGGCACCAAGGTCGCAGGCGACGACGACCACGAGAGGGTCCGATACGTCAGCCCGGGGGGGGTGCCGTTCGAGTTCCTCACCCACGATTACGAGCAGACGACGTCGTGCCTGGTCCTCGACCTGAAGGGTCACTGCTTCCCCGGGAGCGAGGATCCGGGCACCGCGACGGGCCAGCCGTGCAGCTTCGCCTGCCCGCCGCCGAGCGCTTTCGACTGGGGAGCGGAGGTGATGAGCTTCTTCGAGGCGCACCCAAAGCCGTGAGGACGCCGACCAGCGTGCGGCGCGAGCATCCGACGAGCGAGCCCGTGGCGTCGAGAACGCGCACGCGGTCCTCCAGGCTCCGCAGCGGACGATCCCCGGTGTCGGCGTCGGCGGGGAGCCTCACCAAGTGAATCCGCCGAAACCGACGTTCTTCCCCGGCCCCGCAGCGCTCCGTCGCTGGCTCGACACGCACCACCGGAGCGCGGCAGAACTCTGGGTCGGCCTGTACAAGAAGGGGACCGGCAAGCCTACGGTCAGCTGGCCCGAGCTCGTCGACGAGGTGCTCTGCGTCGGCTGGATCGACGGTATCCGAAAGAGCCTCGACGATCAGCGCTACGCCATCCGAGTGACGCCGCGGCGGCCCGGGAGCACCTGGAGCGAGGTCAACGTGAAGCGGGCCCACGCGCTGATCGACGCCGGTCGCATGCGCCCCGCTGGGCGCCGCGCGTTCGAGCTCCGGACCCCGGAGCGGACCGGCGTCTACTCGTACGAGCCGGGGCCAGCAGCCGTGCTCGAGCCCGCCGAGGAGGCCCTCTTTCGAAGCGACCCGCGCGCCTGGAGCCACTTCGAAGCGAGCCCGCCCAGCTACCGCCGTTCCGTCATTCGCTGGGTAGTGAGCGCCAAGCGGGAAGCGACCCGCAAGCGCCGCCTCGCCGCCCTGATAGCAAACTGCACCGCCGCTCGCCCCCTCGCGGCGTCCGCACGCAAGCCGACCGCAACCGCGGAGCCGCCCCCAACCGCGCGGCGCGCCCGACACTCGCCCCTGCGAGCGACCGCCCCCAAGACCCGCGCCCCAGCCCCCCAACTCAAACGCTGAACCCGCCTCGCCCCCGCGCGCGAGCAGCCGCCAACTCGGCACGGGTCCCGCGAGCCATCCCGACCGCTGGTGATCTCCGCCACCCGCCCGAGTCGCCCGCTGGACCAGTGGACGGTGGCCGAGAGCCCGGCAGGCGTGCGCGAGCTCAGCTCCGCGCGGGGCTCCGGCGTGCGCGAGGGCGTGCGCGAGAGCGAATGCGTGTGCGAGGGCGTGCGCGAGGGCGAGGGCGTGCGCGAGGGCGTGCGCGAGAGCGAGGGCGTGCGCGAGAGCGAGGGCGTGCGCGAGAGCGAGGGCGTGCGCGAGAGCGAGGGCGTGCGCGAGAGCGGTGGCGTGTGCGAGGGCGTGTGCGAGGGCGTGCGCGAGGGCGTGCGCGGTGGCGTGCGCGGGGGCGTGCGCGGTGGCGTGCGCGGGGGCGTGCGCGGTGGCGTGCGCGGTGGCGTGCGCGGTGGCGTGCGCGGTGGCGTGCGCGGTGGCGTGCGCGGTGGCGTGCGCGGTGGCGTGCGCGGTGGCGTGCGCGGTG